>CAYXGH010000065.1:0-6905 GCA_964464485.1 uncultured Nitrososphaera sp. | reverse complement strand
CTCATCTGATTGTGTTCCGTCTTCTCATGGAATTTTAACCTTTTGACGCAGAACTATCTCTATAGCATGAAGTGGTAGTAGTCTTGGTACAGTCCCTGCCAACAAGCTTTGCATCTAGGTTTCGGACAAGAGCTCTTATGCGCTTGAGATGGCCTCCTTCCCAGTATATCTTGCCGCATGCAATACATTGGAAAAACTGGTTATGGCATGCTATAACTTTGTCCGGTACAATGACATCATCATTATTACAATCATCATTTTTCACCTGATCTGATGTCCTTTCCTCCAAGTGCCCGTTACATACCGAACATCGTGAGCCAATACCGTTCATACCGACGGACGTTATTCCATTCTTCGTAAGAATATGTGCCAAGTCTTCAAGCTCGCTTGCGCCACCGCTTACTAGGACGCCGCGGGCGCCAACTTTGACTATTCGCTTGAATAGCTCCTTGTCCGCAGTTAAGATCACTCGGTCCTGCTCTATGCCTATCTTTAAGATTTCGTCGTCATGAGCCTGCGCCATATATACTGTATCAAATCCAAAAATGCGGAGCTTGCGGGCGATGTTTCCTAGCATCGCATCGACAAGAAAAGCTACACTACGCGCCTCCAGCACTAGACGATTCGCCCCTGCACACTTCACAAATGAATGTGCCCTCGTCATACTGTAATAGGTCTGACCACTCGCCGCATTGGTCACAAAATCCGGATACATTGCTGGCAGAGCGAGCTATGCCAAGCTCACCTCTGATGATGGTAGCTTTTTCAGATACTATCTCTACAAGATCAGGAGTTACTGCAATGACATCTGAAGAGGAAATAATACCAACAAGTCTGTTCTTGTAGACCACGCCAAGACGCTTGATGTTGTGTTTCCGTAGCAAGCGAGCGGCCTCTGTAATACTCTCCTCACTTTCTATCGTATAGATCTCCTTCATTACGTCCTTTGCCTTTATCTGGCTTGGCTTGGTGTCATTGACTATGGCTTTAGAAACAATGTCCCAATCAGTGACGATGCCAACTGGCTTGTCCTTCTCTATAATGATTATGCTTCCAATGTTTTCGTCCTTCATCTTTTTTGCAATGTAGTGGATGGTATCATTAGGAGATGCAGAAACGACCGGGCTGTTCATGATGTCCCTGACAAGCACTCTTGTAGTCATATGTGCATCGGTATGTTCTCTGACCGGCTTTTTTACCACGGAAAAGTATTCGGATTTCTGCCTTTAATTACTTATCTGATTTTCACTAGAAAAAGATCGTGTTATATAAATATGATTATGGCCACTAATCAGATTCTGCTGTTTCTCTCTCTCCTTTTTCTTCTGTGTGAACTGCTGCTTCATTGTTGAAAAATTCTTGCGCCTTTTGATAGCCCCTGAGACCTCACTACACCCTTCTTAGTCTCCCCTCCCCCCCTTTGATGTTCTGATTAGCCTATCATTTGTCGCCTGATTCTACAACAACTGACGGTGGTGATGATGCCTCTTGCAGCTGCTGCTGACCCCTTGTAGTGAAAGACAATCGGGACTGACCTGTTGGTAATGCTCTTACAAATTCGTCCAGGCTTATGTGTTTGATTGATTCTACAATTTTGGTGTTGTCGTCAGCTATTTTTACAAATTCTGACTTGACCTTCTTTGCAGCGTTCATTGGATCCATACCGCCCTGCAGTAGCACTGTATAAAAGATCGAGCGTTTTTTTATTGCTTCCTCTGGCCCACAGAGAAGCGTTTCTCTGTTATTCAATTGCATAATACCAATTGCAAGCCTTAATTCTATCCCTTTGAGGTAGTTTCGTTTTCCCTCTATTACAAATGAGCCCTTTGGTAAGAACTGACCTGTTGGTGCTCCCTTTTTCACCTGCTCTGGCATGACCCAATATGCATCGGCGCTAGAGAGCCCGTCCTTCCATGCCCTGCTAAATGAGATGGTGGCCTGTGCAACCTGACGTAAGGATGAATTGATCGTGTCTTCTTGGGTTGTTGCAAAAGCTGCAGCGTTCTTTATAATAAAAAATGGTGAGCCGTGAACTTCGGCATGAAAAACAATGTCGTGTTCTGTCAAATGCTTACGAATTAATGCAGAATTTGATGATGCATCACGGCCGCCAATTACCAAGAGGCCGTCAGTGGTGATGAACCATCGGTAGCGCTCGTACCACTCCCTAGAGATCTGCTCTTTTACAATGACTTTTCTGTGGATGGCCGCAGTCTCACTCCTTAATTTTTCAATCTGCGCAAGAATCTTGGCATGTGCCTCTTCTATTGATGCATTGCCACGCTCCATTTCTTTTGCTCTTGCGAAAAGCATCGAGCTTGCTTTGGCAAGGCTTGGCTGCATCTTAACCTGCTCGCCTGCTACTTCAATGTATTTGATGCCCTTTTCCGTTACTAATGATGCAGAGTTGGCCGCAAGCACGTCAGCGATTCCATCACTCCCCCGGTAGGAAAGCGCCATTAATTCGCCAGCCAGCTTACGTATAGCAGCCGCTTTTTGGAGTACAGTTTCTTTGGCTTTATTCTGCTCTTCTAGGTCATGCTCAAGTACTGCGATCTGCCTGTCTAGCTCAACTGTCCTGCTACTGCGTCCGATGTCCATGATTTCGCTGCTCAGTACTTCATCAACTGCATCCATATACGATGCAACTTTTTTGATGTTATTGTTCTTCTCGATCATCTTCGCAGCAGCTGCTGCTTCTTGTGTTATTATTGGAAGTGCTTCTTCAGGCTTGTCATTTAGCATGATTACAATCGGCTCGTGGTTTTTGCCGCCCGTGCTGATCTCCTCTACAATGTTCTTGACAGTATCGTAAATCTTGCTTACTTCGTCGTCAGATAATTGCGCAGCATGTTTGTCGACTTGGATGCCTGCGCGACTGATAACTTCTTCTACAAATTTCTTTGGCATAGAGATGTTGCGACCGATCCACCTTAGCACATCAAGGTTCTTTGCTCCGTCCCTCAGAGATAGCATTTGGTCAAGTGTGATATTGAAGACATCAACGCCTCTTGCCGGCGGGTAGACATAGCGCAGGCCAACACTGAGAGTCCTATGCCTTACTTGTATTGAATTGAGGATTACAATTATATTCATATTTTCGTTGCAAATTATGAGGTTGCCGTCACCAAAGAACTCACCGACGACGATTCTTACCTTCCCATCTGGATGCCTAAATTTTAGTGATACAATGCGCTCACTTCCCACTTGCTCTATTGATTCCAGCTTGGCGCGCTCAAGCTCTTTTTGAGCAATGCTCTCAAGACTGTTGTTCTCTTCCACAGGTTTGAACTTTAGCCTTGTGATCCAAATACCTCTTGTTGAGAGGACAAACATGATATCTTCTTGCATAGGGTGGTGGAATCTGAGAAAGAGGGAGCTCTTTGTTATGGCATTGATGTTGCTTACATAATATCCTGAGGAGCTACTACTAATGACCCTATTTCTAATCTCGTTGACTAGGTATCGTAACTCGATGCTAGATAGCTCCATGACCAAAGATAGTAATGACATACCATAAATACTAAACAACTGAAAATAGCAGAGAGAAATTCACGTGTAACTATTACTATCAGTAATGTTACTTATTTTGCTATCTTGTGAAGAGCAAAAAATTTCATTATATGAGTATCAGAACAGCATCGCCGCAAGGCATTTTACTAGCTCCAATTTAACCACAAACGCGACATTGGACATATTTGAGAGGCTCTACTACATGCGTGCTCTGGTGGGTGTGGCCGCAGGCATCGTTGCCGGCATTGTCATACCAGTTGAGTTCGATCAATACACATCAATAGTCACTGTCATACTCATCGGAATGGTATTCTATTTTGTCTCGCTTGGAATTGGCAGGCGAATAGCCAAGAATGTGCCAAGAGACAAGCGCAAAAAAGTTGCAACAGAGGGCATCATGCCGTTCATCTTTCTGCTGCTGACATTTATGATAATAGTCTATACGGCGCTCCACCATTCCTCCATTGTAAGTTAAATACCAGCAGCGTTTATCAGTTACAGCAAGTTGCTAGTATGGGACTACCGCACTCCGGGCATCCCTGACGAACTTTTCGAAAGGACAGAGGAAGTGCCGATAACAAAGGAGGACATTCGTGCGATAGCGATAAGCAAGCTGCGTCTCAAAGAGGGCCATTCAGTAATAGATGTTGGCTGCGGCAGCGGAAGTATCACAGTAGAATCATGCCTGCAGACAAAGGGCAAAGTATATGCCATTGACTTTGACGAAAGAGCAGTCGAGCTGACGAAAAAGAACCTCAAGAAATTTGAAGTTAAGGCAGAAGTCATATTGGGCAAGGCTCAGGATATCTTGCCAAAGCTATTGGAGGTCGATGCAGTAATAGTGGGTGGCACATGGGGCGACACAAAGCAGGTTATTGAACTTGCAGTAGGCAGACTGAAAAAGGGGGGCAGGATTGTTATCGACACTATAGTTATTGAGACCATGTATCATGCGCTTGCAGCAGTTAACGAGCTGGAACTGCAGGAAATAGACATCACCCAGATTACAATATCCAAAGCGCGCAAGGTCGCAACGGGCACGATGATGCTTGCAAGAAACCCTGTGATGATAATATCAGCAACCAAAGTTTGATCACACACTTGGTACTTCCAGAGAGTCTTTGACTGCTTCAGTTAACCTCATGGCTCCTTCTACTGATACTAGTAGTTGTTGCTGTTGTTGCAGTTGCCCGTTGTAAGCTTGTTGTTCTTCTTCTCCTCTTGATCTTTCAACATGTATGGCTACAGTAACAGGTCTTGAGACATTCGTTACCTATGTTGTTGATATTTTACTGTTACCACGCTCTTGAGACTCGATTGATGATGGTGTTTTCTTGTAAATTATACTGCGGATTGGACAGAACGTATAGCAGCTATTACTATTCCTACTACAAACAATAGCCCACCTACAAGCAAGACTATATGTCCCAGTTGCATCACGTTATCCTTTTTCCTCCTGTGTCTTTGTCTGATACCGATTTATCATGAATCCTGCTCCTTCATCTACTGCCCCCCCCCACCGTAATTATCAACAAGTAAGGTACTTGCACTATGAACCTGTAGAAGATGGAGAGTCCTTTGTAGACTCTGGGAAAACTGAAGGTTTGCTAAGCTTTGATTCCTTTGGTAAATTTCTGTATGTTTTGTAGAATGTTCCCTTATCTTGGAAAAAGCCCCGCAGTGAGCCTATCACAAATGCAGGCGTCGTGATCACATAAAGCGCCAGCAAGCTCAATACATCCTTGATGTCATACCTTCTTACGGGTTGACAAATCTTTGCTGCCCATGTGATACGCATTAGAGCTATGGCCAGATTCGCTGCCTGCAATGAAAACGATATCCCAAACATATTCATCAACTGCTGGCTATTGTTGTAACTACCTGATAGGAACATAAGGAGTAAGATCATATTGATTATTCCAATACCTAAAACAAAAATGAACTTTGCATACTGTAGACCATTTAAAAATAATTCTACTTTGTCAACAAGAGAAAGCATCTCGCTTTCTGCTATATGTCTAATTTTTCTTCTTAAGCCTCTGGTATGACCCTCGCTAACCCTCATTCTTTGCCTAAAGTAAGCTGTAAGATCAGTAGTTGCCTCGCAGTAAGAAACTAATTCTTGATCAAATATTATTATTCTTGGTCTTAACGAAACCATAACCGGCTTAGGAAAGATGTTGTTAGAAGGATGATGATTGCAAATTCGTCCAGTGTTACTGTCCGAAGATATCCCGTCTATTGTTGATGATATTAAGGACGAGGGTTGTGAGCAGTGCAGATCTACTGTCAAGTCCCAATCTTCACAAAGATCATTAGAGAATTTGATAGATTTGATTACGTCTGCTCTTATCATAAAAAGACTTCCTGTTATCTGCACCGGCAGATTTAGGCGATCTCTTGCAGTAAACTCGATCATATTTCTTTGGGAAAGCCTAAAATCGATTGCCCGTGCTATCCAGTTGCCCAACTTTACCTTACTTCCCCATTCATTGTCAGATTCGGGGTTGCTCTTTGAAATGGGGAAGCCCTGAATTGCTAATACTGAGACTCCTTTCTCCTTGTAAGAGTATTGCTCTTCTATGAATCGTGATACAAATCTTTCTAGGGTATCTACTAACAAAATATTGTCTGCATCAAGTACCAATACCTTAGAGGCTCTCTTGTCCATTACATCAAGGGCAACATTTAATGCCCCTCCCTTCCACCCTGCCCTGTTGTCCCTGTGAATTACCTTAAGATTCCGTAGCTCAGACAACATAGTATGTATTTTTTGATATGTATCATCAGTAGAATCATCTACAATTATTATTTCGAACCTATCCGTAGGATAACTGAGTGCAGCAAAGGATTTCAAGAGTCTTTCGATAACAAGAGACTCGTTGTGGGTTGCCACAAATATTGAAATTAATGGATATTCCTCATTGGTCCACTGACCAGAGGTTCTATTAACGGTCCCAATATCCCAGCAGCGGTCAGCAATAATGCCCTGTTCATGAAGTGATACCGCCTTACCAGCAGTCGATCGCATGATGGCGCCAACTTTTGGCATGTTATATAGATTATTGTTTGCTCTAGGTCTTGTAACCCTGTAGATAAAGATAACAGATCTTATTGAGTATATTGAAAGGCCTAGAATCAAAAATGTGGATAGCCATGCCAAAGCATCAAGAATCAAGGCTCATTACAACGTACAATTAGAACTATAATTGAGTTCGCCGAAAAATTCTGCTTCTGATTTTAAGTTAATTCTATACTAAAAATAAAGGGTATAATCCAACTAATGTGATGTTCAGTTTGATTATATAAGGTAATCTTCCTAGGCGATCTATATAGTGATAAATACAAATATCTTCCTTTTTACTCTCTAAGGTATGTCTAAAAAAATCAAG
>CAYXGH010000064.1:1385-7001 GCA_964464485.1 uncultured Nitrososphaera sp. | reverse complement strand
AACATTTGGGTCTCTACTTAGTCTTTATACCCAACGCACTATGAAGAAAGATTACCTCTGATTTTTTAGTTAAAAAAAAACAGAGTACAAACACTCAATAGATAAAAGCTCTGTTCTATCTCAGAGATTGAGTAATGTGTTCTATCATTGGCATTATCAGTAAGGATATTGTCGCGCCAGCATTAGTCGAGAGCCTCAAGAGAATGGAATATAGAGGTTATGACAGCGTGGGGGTAGCGACACTTTCAAATAATAGGATTTCTGTGAGAAAAGGGATTGGCAAGGTAGGCGAAGTGAACAGCAGCCTTGACCTTGCAGGGATGAAAGGGTTTGTTGGTATCGGCCATACCCGGTGGGCTACGCATGGCGGTGTCACGGAGTACAACGCCCATCCTCACCCTTGCTGCAACAACAATATCGCAGTTGTACATAATGGAATAATTGAGAATTACCTACCACTCAAAGAAGAACTAGTTAAGAAGGGACACATATTCCGAAGTGAGACAGATACCGAAGTCATTGCTCATTTGCTTGAAGAGTATTACAATAAAGGCAGAGACATCAAGCGCGCAATGATGGAAACAGTAAATCGGCTTGAAGGGTCATACGCATTTGTGGCTATGTTTGCAGATGGCACACTTTCATGTGCACGCCTTGACGAACCACTTGTCGTTGGAATTTCTGACAACACTCATTATGCATCAAGCGATGTGCTTGGCTTTTTGCAATACACAGATCAGGCAATATTTCTTGATAATCGAGACATAGCGATAATCGACAAGGCTGGCATCAGTATTGTCAATTTCAGTGGCGAGCCAGTGACAAGGAGTATCACTAAGGTAGCATGGGAGCTTGGTGATGCCAACAAAGGTGAATTTGCACACTATACGATTAAGGAAATATTTGAGCAACGAACAAGTGTCAAGGCAGCCACTTACCAAGATGAGCACAAGATAAAGGCATTTTGTGATGCAATTGTAAGCGCTAGCAATATCCTTGTCACCGGTAGCGGCTCAAGTTATCATACTTCACTCATAGTCTCTATGATGGGCTCTCGCTTTTTGAAAAAGCGGTTTGAGCCAGTGATGGCAAGTGAGTTCCAGTACAATATGGACTCAATAGACAAAAACACTGTAATTATTGCAATATCTCAAAGTGGTGAGACTGCAGATGTGCTATCTGCAACCAAGCTCGCAAGGGAAGCTGGCGCAAAAATACTGTCCATTGTAAATGTTCAAACGTCCTCGCTTGCGAGGACTGCAGATGTTTCGCTCGGCATCAAGTCAGGTCCTGAGATCGGTGTTGCAGCAACAAAGAGCTTTACGGGTCAGGTGTCACTTGCCTATGCAATACTTGACAGGATTAGTGGAGGCAAGATTGGCTTTGATAGGGGGGTAATTTCAGACAAGATATCGAAGATGCTTGCACAGCAGGAGAGTATCGAAAGGCTAGTGAATATTACTATGCCAAAGGTAAACGACATCTACCTCCTTGGCAGGTCTATTCATTTCCCAATTGCACTTGAAGGGGCGCTAAAGATGAAAGAGCTCGCTTATGTCCATGCAGAAGGAATTGCGGCAGGCGAGCTAAAACATGGTCCGCTTGCTCTGATGGATAAGAATGCAGTGGTCTTTGTGCTTAACCCTGACGACAGGACTTACAGCGACATGCTTTCTAGCGCACACCAAGTAAAGGCAAGGGGTGCCAAGATAATTGGCATTTCAAATGTGCCAAACGACATTTATGATGCGATGATAGAGATTCCCAAGATAGACAACGACTTGCTGTACCCGCTGGTTGAAATCATCCCGCTGCAGCTATTCTCTTACTACCTTGCGCTGCAGAACAATGCGAATCCAGACTTCCCACGGAACCTTGCAAAATCAGTCACCGTCAGGTAAAAAAGTATAATTAGCTTACTTGCATATGAGAACACTACGAAGAAGATGGCAGGCAGCAGTATTGAAGAAGTGAATTGCGAAAATTGCGGCAACCCCATTGATGCATGCATGTGCGTCTGCCCTTACTGCGGTCAGAAGGATTCATGCGAATGCTGCCTCTACGATGCTGCGACCGGTGGCGGATAATAGTTCTAAAGCATTAAAAGAAGGTACGTGAAAGAATTCAAGTTGGAAAAAACCATTACGAATTCGTTGAGTTGGGTAATAGGGGGAGCCCAAGGAAGCGGAGTCGATTCTGCCGCGAACATTTTTTCCCGAGCCTGCGCCACAGGAGGTCTGCACCTATTTGGCAAGAGGGAATACTATTCCAACATCAAGGGCGAGCACAGCTACTTTACTGTAAGGGTTAGCGACGGACCTTTGCATTCTCATGTTGACGAGATAAACATGCTAGTTTCGTTTGATGCTGAAACCATCTTTCGCCACTTTGAAGAGGTAACTGCAAGTGGTGCTATAATCTACGATTCAGACATCGTCAAGACCTTGCTTGATGAAGTGCCGACTGTTGACGACCCCGCCGCAGCGCGTATTAAAAAGGTGCTGCAAAAGACAGGCCTAGGATTTACAGTGCAGGATGCACTCGAGCACGCGAAAAGACGTGGCGCGATCTTGTTCCCTATGCCATTCTTTCAGCTCTTGCAAGAGTTTGCCCAAAAAGCAAACGATCCTGCACTCAGCAGGCTGACCCGTATGGTAAATGTCATGGCGCTTTCGGCTTCGATGGGAATAATGGATTTTGATAGTGAAGTGTTAGCAAGGGCCATTCAATTCATTTTCCGCACAAAAAAGAAAGTAGCTGACCTAAACGTACAGGCTTCTATTCACACATACAACTATGCCAAGGCAAAATTTGCAGAGAGCAACTTTAGCTACCGTCTAAAGACAAGGCCTGCCCAGCCGGACATGATAATAGTGCAGGGCAACCAGTCGTCTGCTCTAGGTAAGATGGTCGCAGGCTGCCGCTTCCAGACCTACTATCCGATCACTCCTGCGTCAGATGATAGTGAGTTTCTTGAGGCAAACGAGATACTGGATCTCTATGATTCCGGCAAGAAAGGCTCGATTGTTGTCATGCAGACAGAAGATGAAATAGCAGCCATCACTATGGCAATTGGCAGTGCCCTTACCGGTGTCCGCACTGCCACTGCAACATCAGGCCCAGGATTTTCACTGATGGCTGAAGCGCTTGGCTGGGCAGGCATGAACGAAGTGCCGGTGGTGATCTCCCTCTATCAGAGAACAGGTCCTTCGACAGGTCTCCCGACGCGCCACGAGCAGGGAGACTTGAAATTTGCAATTAATGCCGGTCATGGCGAGTTCCCAAGGATAGTGCTTGCATCAGGCGACATCGAGGAGAGCTTTTACGATACCATAAAGGTGTTTAACTTTGCAGACCGCTACCAGATGCCAGTGATACACATGTTGGACAAGGCAATAGCAAATAGCCTCATCACTTGCAAGAACTTTAACGTCAATCAGGTTGCAATTGACAGGGGCTTGCGGGTAAAGCAGATAACAGAGGAAGACAAAGGGGTAGCCGGCAACTACCTCCGCTTCAAGCTGTCCAACAATCCTATAAGCCCGATGGTAGTGCTTGGCACCAAGGATGCTATTTTCTGGAACAGCGGAGATGAGCACACGGAGGAGGGACACATCACTGAAGACCCGGAGATAAGAGTACAGATGATGGACAAGAGAATGAGCAAGCTGGATATTGCAATAAAGGAAATACCGGACGAAGATAAAGCAGTGGCTTATGGCAGCGGCGACATAGTCATAATCAGCTGGGGCTCAACTAAGGGTGCTATATTGGACGCGATGGACAAACTGGCAGCCGAAGGCATGAAGGTTAAATACATTCAAGTTCGCCTCATGCACCCATTCCCATCAGAGCTAGTCAAGTCGATGCTAAAAGATGCCAAGACGGTGATCAACATAGAGATGAATTATACGAGTCAACTGAGCTCGCTGGTGCGCCAGCATACCAGCCTAGAAGCCAACTACCATATCGTAAAATATAACGGCAGACCGATGTCACTTGACGAGGTTTATAATGGTGTAAAGAGAATAATACTTGGAGATGCTCCAAGGAGGCAAGTGTTGAGAAGTGGCGCTTAAACTATCAGATTACAAGACAGATGTTCACAACGATTGGTGCCCAGGCTGTGGCGACTTCGGAATATTGAATGCTATCCAGATGGCACTTGCAGATCTACAGGTTCCACCATACAGGACTACGATATTTTCCGGCATTGGATGCTCCGGTAAAACGCCGCATTTTATCAAGACATACGGCATCCATACGCTGCATGGCAGGGTGCTGCCATTCGCACAGGGAGCCAAACTTGCAAATCCTGAGCTTGAGGTTATTGCGGTAGGTGGAGACGGCGATGGCCTTGGAATTGGTGCGGGTCATCTCGTGAGCGCAGGGCGAAGAAATGTAGATATGGTCTACATCATATTCAATAACGCTGTATATGGGTTGACAAAGGGGCAGGCTGCGCCCACGCTCAAACTGGGCATGAAGACAAAATCGCTGCCGCAGCCAAATGTTAATAATTCTGTCAATCCGATAGCTCTTGCGCTTGTTGCAGGCTTTACTTTTCTTGCACGAGGCTATTCCTACGACGTCCGTCACCTGAAGGAATTGATCAAGAAGGCAGTTGCCCATAATGGACTTGCATTCATAGACGTGTTACAGCCATGCCCTACGTATAATGATATCAATACCAAGGAATGGTTCCAAGGGCTTGACAACATTGATCCGAAAGCGGGCAAAGCTATGCCGAGGATGTATAAGCTGGAAGAAACAGGGTACGATGGCGAGGTGCATAGCCCTGATGAGATAAATCAGAAAATGTCCCAAGTGATTGAAAAGTCAAATGAGTGGGGCAACAAGATACCGATTGGTGTTTTTTATCAAAACGAGCATGTTCCTACCTACCAAGAGAGGATAACTGCACGAATTCCTGATTACATGGAGAATCCACCGGCCCTGCAGCAAATTGCCGACAACGAGGGCAAAACGGTCACAAGCATAGATAAGTTGCTTGAGGATCTTCAAGTGGTCGAGTGACGCATCATAAAGAAAATCCTCAAGTAAAATCACTAAATGTTACAAGAGCCCTAAAAAGGTGAGCATAGGATTATACCATACTTTTTTGCTGTCAGAGTACTTTGTGAAAAGAAATTAGCAATCTTATCCTTGGGCATAGACTTCCTTTTTTCATACAATTGAAAAGCTGTCCTATTAAATTATTAATTTGGTTTTCATCTTTTAGAAATATCTTTCATATGAGCACCATATTTGACGCTGATGCTACCCTATTCTATAGGGTTAAATGACAATAGATACTTATGCTGTCATGATTATGCACGAACCATTAGCATTACTAACAATTCTTTTTACGGAAATTCTAATTGCCGTCCCCTTTTCTGCACTAGCGCAGCAGCAACCTCCGAATATAACTACAGTAACAATGCAGTAGCTGCAGTCGCCACAATCTGATTCAATGATAGACGAGGAGGACAACAAGACACTCGTCAGATCATTTGTAGAAGTATTCAATGAACATAATAATATGAGTGCGGTAGACAAATACTATGCACAAGATCTTATACAACACAATCTACAGGTAGGAAACGGGAGCGAAGG
>CAYXGH010000064.1:0-1285 GCA_964464485.1 uncultured Nitrososphaera sp. | reverse complement strand
GAAGATAATCTAGTTATGGCGTTTCTAAACACCACTGCTACACAGACAGGGAATACTTGGGAGAGCCGCCTACCAACAAAACGATTGTAATGAGAACTGCTGAGATCCATTTAGAATCGAGGATGGGATGATAGTGGAGCACGGATGTAGTTGATTCTTTGAACCTCTAACCAAAACAGACGGGATCAGTTTTAACTAATAGAGAATAATTATTATTAATCCATAACCTTATCTCGCTCTGGGATGTGTATAGTGTTCTGGAGGCAATAAGGCGGTCACCATCGCTCTCATCCGCAGTGGAAATAATGATGATAATAGTTCTAGCAGCAGCAATTGCTACTGTTGTCCTTCTTTTTGGTCTCAACATAGGAATAGCAAGCGCGCAACAACTGACTAGCATACCTGCAGTGATTCAGAACGGGACATTCCAAAACACAGCGGACGGATTTAGAATGCAGATGCCATATGACTGGGTAGTACAGGACATTGACAATTTACATCTTCCTAACTTTCGTGTTGCGAACGAAGCAGGTTTTTTGATACTTGCCATAATTTGCCCACAGCAAGAGGCAGTGCCCGGTACTGGAGGAATGTATAACTGCGAAGACTCTGAAAGTTCCGTAGAAATTCTACACGATCGCTTAAGCCACAGACCTGAATTTGAAGTCATTGAGGATCCAGCCAACATTACACCAGATGATTTCTTGGCGTTTATGGTAGAGGAAATGCAAGGACGTAATTATACTAACATCCAGATTATAAACAGCACAGACCTCACAATTAATATCACTAGTCCCGAAGATCCAAATACAACAATAAGAACGGCGCCGGCCAAACTTGTAGAAATGACATATCAGCTAAGTCTGGGACTTGAAGATATGAGAAGTTATTCAATTCTGGCGACTATTCCAGAGAACCCACAACCTGGACTAAGACAGATCGTGTCAGGTGAGTTTGTCACATACGAAGGTCCTGCAGTAGTAACACCCTCAGGTAGTCCTCCACCACCAGTACAGCAGGTGTTTCAGAGCCTAGAGTTTATCAGATGAGGGATCAAATCATAGGACTACTACATTCAGCAGTAGAGTATGGCAAGAACAATAACAGCACAGTAATTGCATTACAACCTAGGCAAGAAGATAGATTTTCTGCTTGACAATAGAGGGTTTACTAAAGCTCAACAACAACGGAACATTCGATGCAGACGGAATAAGAAAGTAAAAAGAGATACTTAGTACTGAACTACAGATTCTACGGGCTCAGGACTACTATATACCGCCAGAAC
>CAYXGH010000063.1:0-7070 GCA_964464485.1 uncultured Nitrososphaera sp. | reverse complement strand
ACCCAAAGTTTCAATGTTGGAAGGCACCAGGCCATTGTTCCGGGCCGGCTCAGTAGAGTTTCAGACTAGACATCTGTTGGTCATCGCCGTTCTAGTTCTAGCTTTTAGTTCTGCACTCATTATGAGATTTTACCCGATAAAGTATGGCTACTATCTCAACGAGTTTGATCCTTATTTCGACTATCGGGCGACCAAATTCATTGTCGACAACGGCCTAGATGAGTACTGGCAATGGCATGATACAATGTCATGGTATCCTGAAGGCAGGGATGTTCCTGGAACATCACAAACAGTACTGCACATAACAGCAGCATACCTATATCAAGCCTTTGGAAGAGGCATGCCGCTCATTGATTTCACCATTGCATTTCCTGCAATTATGGGCGCGCTGACAGTCGTTGCGGTATTTGCTCTTGTAAGGGTGCTTGGAGGAACATCTGCTGCGATGTTCTCTGCGCTGTTTTGGGCACTTAGCCCTGCCATCATTCAGAGAGGCAACCTTGGATGGTTCAAGTCAGAGCCATTAGGCCTCTTCTTTGGAATACTGGCTATGTACTTATTCATATCTGCAATCAAGCACAAGGAGATCAAGTATGCTATTGCAAAGGCAATAGCAGGTGGATTGATACTTGGTCTTGCCAATGGCTCTTGGGGAGGCATTCAATACTTTAGCATTCCAATAGCGCTATTCTTTATTGCACTTCCTTTCTTTAGAAGGGATTTAACCATACCCATGTACGTCGCAATTGCATTTACAGTATTTACGCTGATAACCGCAGGAGCATTTCCACGACCTGGAGTATCGTTTGTACTAGGCCTACCGGGCCTAGCAATGATTGCCGGTACCGCCTTTTTGGTCATCGCCTTCTTTGTAAAGGAGATCAGCAGACCAATGGTCCAGACTAGAAACTTGGCCTTTGCGCTTATTGCATTTGTTGCAATAGGCGCCGCGTTTATTGCTGCTGGGCCCTATGTCTCTCCTAGCTTTAGATATCTCAATGCCGTCAATCCCTTCATAGGTTCCGTAGATCCACTTGTGGAATCAGTTGCAGAGCACTTTACACCTACCGTTGCTGACTACTTTATTGACTTTTCTGTGCTATTGATGTTTGCAGGACTTGGTGGATGGCTTGCATTCCGCCGCAGGAACGATACAGCGATATTTGCACTATTGCTCGGCATCACAGGATTATACGTCAGCGCTACTTTCGCTAGGCTGCTGGTATTTGCATCCGTTGGTGTAATCGTCCTTGGAGGACTTGGATTATATGAAGTGACGCGTAGTATCATGGCATATAGAGAAGCCACCGCAACCCCAGCAACAGGACCAACAACAAGATCAGCGGCAGCTACAAGAGAAGAAAGGAGAAGGATGGAATTTGCAAGTAGGGGACATTCTACGTCCGGACAAGTAGTAAAAATAAGCTATGTTGTAGTAATAATAATGATGCTTTCAATTCCACTGGTCTACCCTTCTAACTCCAATTGG
The DNA here is from genome assembly GCA_964464485.1 of uncultured Nitrososphaera sp. Lineage (GTDB taxonomy): Archaea > Thermoproteota > Nitrososphaeria > Nitrososphaerales > Nitrososphaeraceae > Nitrososphaera. Next base: position 5,581 of record CAYXGH010000063.1, on the reverse strand, counting down.
GTCAGCTCTGCAGACATCCCGACGGCGATCGCAAATGGTGGAACGGGCTTCAGGCTTCAGACTGACGACTGGATAAATGCCATGGATTGGCTTTCACAGAACACCGAGCCGGATGCCGTGGTTGCATCATGGTGGGACTATGGCTATTGGATAACTACTCTTGGAAATAGGCCCACCCTTGCAGACAATGCAACTCTCAACCATACTCGCATCCAATCACTAGCAAAGATGTTCATTTCCGACGAAGAATCAGGAATGAAGATAGCTCAAGACTTAAAAGCTGACTATATCTTGGTATATACGGTTGGACAAGTACGGTTCTATGGCCAACTCAACGCTAGCGGAACAGATGCTGCTGATGAAAGAATTGCAATCTACACGTTAGGCCAGGGTGGAGACGAAAGCAAAAAGCAGTGGTTCATGAGGATTGGAGGCTTTGAGGAGGCAAACTACATTGAGGAGGATGGGTTCACACCCAAACCCCAATTCTGGAATAACACGCTCATTGGCAAGCTCTTCCCATTAGAGCCTCTATACTATGCAAGGTTTGGTGCCCAAGGTCCCGCAGAAGTACAGGAGACATGGCAGCCTGGACTCATCGGACTGTATGCGCAAAATGTAAAGTATCCCGCAGAAGGCGGAAATGATCAGCCACTACACCTTGTCTATGCCTCTCCAAGCTTTGAGAATGAAGAAGGCATTTTGTTTGGAATATTCATTTACAAGGTAAACCATGACTATACTCCAAACCCATAAGGAGACCTATATCTTCATCAGTAGCAAAGACCCATAGCCCAAGTGAGCTACATCCATGTGCCCTAATGAGTCGTTGAATTCTAACGACATGTCATACAATTAAAAGTTATTGTTCTCTGGCATAATACTGCTGTTTTAAGTACGCGCAGAGAGTAGTCCACTAGGAGTGAATAAAAAAAGGAAAATAAAGGAAATGTGGGGTATGTGTGTTTTCTTTCTTTAATTTACATGTCCATGTAGGGATTTGGGCCACCCATGCCACCCATGCCACCCATTCCACCCATTCCAGCACCAGGTGGAGGAGCGCTCTCTTTAGACTTAGATGCAGCAATTACATCATCTATCCTCAAGATCATAGATGATACTTCTGTAGCTGCGCTGATTACCTGTTCTTTGACTTTTAGTGGTTCGTAAATGTCTTTTGCAGCCATATCTGCGACCTTGCCGTTAATTACATCTACACCATATTTGGGCTTCGCTAGTGCTGCTTTAGCTCTGAGCTGTGTTTGAGTGTCCAGAGGATCCATTCCTGCGTTTTCTGCTAGAGCTATTGCAATTTCTTCTACGCTATCGGCGAATCTTTCTACTGCTAGCTGAGATCTTCCTGAAAGAGAAGCTGACCATTCTCTGATCTTTTGGGATATGTAAACTTCTGGCGCTCCTGCACCTACAGTAATGTATGGGTATTCTACTACGTCTTTGACAGCCATTATGGCATCATGGACTGACCTTTCAGCCTCCTCAACAACCCGTTGAGATCCACCCCTTACTAAGATAGAGACAGCCTTGGGATTCTTACATCCCTCAACAAAAACCCATTTGTCAGTCTCTACTTTGCGCTCTTCTACTAGTTTGGCATAACCCAGGTCAGCCTCGGAAAGTTCGTCTATGTTAGATAGCACTCTACCTTGAGTCGCCTTTGCAAGATTATTCATGTCGCTTTCCTTTACCCTTCTGACAGCTAGTATCCCTTCTTTTGCAAGATAATGCTGCGCCAAATCATCAATTCCCTTCTGACATAGAAGTACGTTTGCGCCTGAAGCGGATATTTTATCTACCATAGATTTGAGCATACGATTCTCCTCTTCCAAGAACATCTGCATCTGCTGTGGGTCAGAGATGTGGATCTCTGCACTCATTTCCGTCTTTTCAATTTCTAATGCAGCATTGAGTAAAGCTATCTTTGCATCCTCAATACGCTTTGGCATAGCTCCGTGTACAACTTCTTTGTCAAGCACAATGCCTTGAATCAGCTTGGTATCTTCTATGGATCCTCCTGCCTTCTTTTCGACCTTTATGCTATCAGTGTCTACTCTGAGGTTATTACTATTATCACTAGCCTTTTCTGCTACAGCTATGACTGCATCTACTGCTATCTTAGATAGAGGTTCTGCATTCACGGAGACAAGCTTGGAAGCCATGCTTGTACGCGCTATCTTGCCAAGTATTTGCCTGTCTGCCGGCTCAACTTTTGTTGATGCATTCTTTAGCATTTCAATAGCTTTTTCAGATGCCATTTTATAACCGTCGACTATGACAGTAGGATGAACATTCTTCGCTATCAATTCTTCGGCCTTGGACAAGAGAGATCCGGCAAGAACAACTGTTGAGGTTGTGCCATCTCCCACCTCATTGTCTGTAGCCTTGCTAATCTCTACCATCATCTTGGCTGCTGGATGCTGAACATCTATCTCTTTGAGAATTGTAGCACCGTCATTTGTTATTGTTACATCGCCAATGTTGTTTACAAGCATCTTGTCCATTCCTCTTGGACCAAGGCTTGTGCGCACAATTTCTGCTACTGCCTTTGCTGCAGTGATGTTATTTCTCTGTACTTGGTTGCCTTTTGTTTCAGTAGTGCCCTCCTTTAAAAGGACTATGGGCATAGGTTGTTGTTGCTGTTGTATTGACATAGATCATATCTCACCTTAGGTTAGTACCCAAAGATGATCTTTTAGGTGTAATTTAAGATATTCTACTAGCCAATTCATCAGATACAGACAAAGCCTCTATGCCTATTACCTGACATTGAGATAAGTTAATAGTTGAATGTTATAGCATCATATATAATAAAATTGATACTAGGACAACATAGATACATTAAAGATAGCATGTGCTAGGATCGCTACATCCTATCTTTGCCTATTTTTCTAGACGTTATGGTTACGCAAAAACAGCCATGGTCCGTTTAGTAGGCTTATAATCCTAATAAGATAAGCAGGAACAACCTAAAGCTTCAGCTCCTCGAAATAAAAATGCAACAGTAAGCAATGCAGAGGATATATGTGTGTGTGTATGTGTTTTATAAGAGCCTCTCTGACAGCGCTTCAATTCTAGCAGTTTTTGTTTATTGATGGTAGGCGGTAGTAATAATAACAACACTATGACTCCTCTCCAAAAGTAGAGTAGATGTATATATGTTTGGCGTGACAATAATAACAACAATATTATCAACGGCGACCATCCAAAGATTCAACAATGTAGACTAAGGAGCTCTGCTGCTTTGGAGTTGTCAAAGGTAAATTGAATATCCCTGTACCGTAGACAAAGTATGTGCAGAAGATTTTATCTGTCTTTTCTTCTAAAGTACACATAAAAAGTGGAATAATCAACATGATTCTCAGCCAAGCTCAGCTATTGTCTTGGTCAGGTTTGCAATGATTTCTTTTATCAGCTTGTCGCCTTTTGAGGCAGTAGCCCTCATCGGGTCTCCCCAAACACCATTGCCGGTAATCTTGGGAAAAGACCCTGGGGCATTAGTGAGGCTGCTGTAAGCTGCCCTTGACTTGGATAGACTTTTAGAATTTGGCCTGGCTCGGTCCATATGAACAAGTTCAGGTGCAATTGCCAATACAAGCGACGTTTCAACTTCACCTGCATGGTCAAAGTCCGGCTTCATCATCTGCCAGTAATGCAGGATGTGAATATTGACATCTGTAGTAGTAGCAGGTATCTTGCTCTGTATCTCCTGCGGAATGTACTGGATCGCCCCTGTATTACCGTGATGGCCATTTAGGATGATTATTTCCCTTATCTTGTTTTCTGCTAGTGAAGTGCATGTGTCGCATAACATTGTAGACAACGTCGAGTTGCGAAGCGACACATTGAACATTGGTTTATGCTCAAATGAGACACCATATGAAATCACGGGCAGCACAAACGAGCCAATTTTTTCTGCTAGAAGCCTTGCAACGTATTCTGCGATAAGAGAATCAGTCGATACTGGCAAATGAGCACCGTGCTGCTCGAGGGAGCCCACAGGTATTATAGCTCGCTTGATTTTTTTGAGTGTGATTCTAAAATCATAGTCGGTCATGCCAAATACCGGTGCTGACATTATACGATAAGCAGGCTTGTACCCGTTAACTACCTTTTGTTTTTCTGTTGCCGATTAATTCCTCTTCTTTATCTTCTTTGATGTAGACCTTCCCCCAGTACACTTCAAGTTTGTTTTCAAGGTAGAGCCTGACTCCCTCAAGAAGGGTCGCCGCTTCAAGTTCCTGACCCTTTTTCTTGATGGTGTCAAGTGTATCAGAAGTCGATACCTTGAACGATTCTTGGTGAATTATTGGACCCTGGTCAAGGTCTTCAGTTACAAAGTGCGCGGTGCACCCTATTATCTTGGCGCCTCGCTCATATGCTTGAACATATGCATATGCCCCAGGAAATGCAGGCAAAATTGATGGATGTATATTGATTATCCTGTTTGGATAACGCCAAACAAAGTTTGGTGTCAGTATGCGCATATATCTTGCGAGCACTATTAGATCAATATTGTACTGCTCGATTAGTTGCAGGATTTTGTTTTCCGCCTCTGCCTGATCTCTATGAACCACTGCGTGAAAGGGTATTCCGACATCAGCTGCAACTGACTTGAGCGTGGAGTCGCTTGCAACGATAACTGAGATATTGGCTCTTATTTGGCCCTTTTTCTTAGCTTGCAGTAGCCTCACAAGACATTGAGGTTCCTGGCTTACAAATATTGCAACATTTTGGAGTCGGTTAGCCTCTTGATAATGAACTTTTATTTCCATTGACAACTTTTTGGCAAGCTGTTTTAGACCAAGGTCAAGCTGCTCCCTGCCGATTTCCCCTGTAAATGATGCCTCAAACTGCATGCCAAAGAGGCCGCGGAGCACGTTCTGGTTTATCTTTTCGATGTTACCGCCACTTCTGAAGATAAAGTTGGTAATATCGGCTACGACGCCTTTCCTATCAGGCCCAACTACAGTTACTTCAATGAGAGTCTTGCCCTCTGGTGCAGGCATGGGAACTCATAGCATTTCTGAAACATATTAAATGTTCAGATGCGCCGTCAATGCTTAAATAATAGGATTGTTAATTGAAACCGTTGGGTTACAGCGTTAACAATGGTTATAATTTTTGAGGACTCTGAAGTAAATGCACTTTCCTAATAGTTCTCTAGCCCTCTGAGGCATATGACATATGAAGGCACAGCCAAAGCAACAAAAAACATCTCCTACAAAACAAAGAAAAAACTACGACTACAACAAACCGATAGGCAAGTGTATAGTCTGTTACACCATTTCCGGTTGGCATTGCTATGACTGTGACAACGACTTTTGCCAGATGCATTTTCAGGACCATAAGGAAAAGAAACTATGCAGGACAAGGTGACGCATAGGTTAGCCAATACTTTAGTCGCGCGCGCGCAATAAGTTAAGGATTGCAAAAGAGACCCGTGTGCTAGTAGTATATAATTGGCATAGTGTGTCGCTCGGTCATTTCTGATATCGACGGTGTGTGTGTATATACTGTGATTGTAATCAGTTTAATGCTAAAACACGATCAGAATCACACCGCA
>CAYXGH010000062.1:0-7176 GCA_964464485.1 uncultured Nitrososphaera sp. | reverse complement strand
AGCTGAAGGATTGGCTACACAGTGGCCAAGTAGATGTGCTCAGAATGAACAAATAAAACACAACTTTTTCCTTTATTTTCATTCATACTTTGTTATTAATCAGTTTATGCTGCACTTAGATGTTTTACGTTATAACAGTGTTCATTATAACAGTGTTTTGCAGTATACATAGGGTTTAAATAGTTTCGAACAATACTGAGTTTAAGTGAATTAAAGATGCCAATTGCTATAATTCCGGACATAGATGAGCAAAGGTGCATTGGCTGTGCACTCTGTGTAGAGATTTGCACTGCACTCGGTCCAGACGTTCTTAGGGTAAAACCAGTCGAAGGGTGGAAGAGAGGCAAGGCGTTCGTCTTTTATCCAGAAAGGTGCATTTCAGACGGCGCTTGTCTAGGTGTTTGCCCAACACATGCTATCTTCTGGATGAGGCCAATGGAGTACACCGCAGGACAACCCGTCCCTCTGCACAAGAATGGTGTGTTCGACAAGGGCTGGGAAGAAGGTTAAGTCGGAAACGACCAGCAACATATATCCCCTTTTTACATTTTTATTTTCTAATCCCCTAAAGAACCTTAACTTGCTTCCTATGTCCCATCTGTCATAATCTCTCTTATAATGTGAAATTATAAGTTATTATTAGCACAAGCAAGGGGCTAGGTAAAAAAATGAACTGGCACTTGCAAAATAGCAACCAAACATCAAGAAGGTCGACGATAACCTATATGACTGTCAATGCCTAATCCACTGCACTTTTCTTCTTGTTCTTTCTTGAATTAATGTCTGCAAGTCTCAGTGGCTCAATACCAAGTTCTTTTACCAAGGCAACTGCAGTATTCAAAGTTAGCCTATGGCCAACGCTGATATACAATTTTTTGCTAATTGCATAGCCTAGAATCTCGCCATCAAGCTCCACAAACCCATCAGGTCGCACCCTTCCACACAACCGGCTTTTCGCAACACCAATCGTGGGTTTGTCAAGGGTTACACCAATGTAGCAGGCTAGCCCGCATTTCCTAGGATGCAATAGTCCATGGCCGTCAATAAGCAGTAGCTCATAAGTGTTCTTTAACAACTTGAGCGTGTAGAAAATGGGTTCCGCCTCCCTTAGCATCAATAATCCTGGCACATAAGGATACTTCACAATAGTTTGCACATCGACGGATTCGACAAGCTTCTGCATGTTTCTGTCCATAATAACTGCAGAGCAGTAGGCAGTGTTGCTATTGCTGCCACTGTAGGCAATGTCAACTCCGCAAATACTACTTATGTTGCCAAAGTCATCCTTGGCCGCTACTACCTTTTTTGCAATATTTTTTTGGAGTCTGATCGCATCGGCGTATGTCAAAGTACAGAAATATCATCGACAAGACGGGCATTTAGCCCTGCAGCTTTAGTAGCCTGCTTCATGAAATCGTCAGGAGCTATAACCACTATTTTCTCAAACTTGCCTGTAAATGACTTTAGCGATTCTATAAATGTTGGATAGTCTTCGAGTCTGTGCCCTGACTTTGTGGCAAGGTTATGTGATGCCGGAAAAATATCTGATATTTCTGCTGGAATTATGCCGAGGAAAGGACTGTAGCTGCAGACCTGCGCATCAGGGAATTTTTTTACAATATCTTTGTAACTTGTAGTGGAGTAAAATGGGTGGATTTCGTCTTCAGGACATAGAATTAGTTTTTTCTTCTTCGACGATTGAAATGTTGCAACCATCTTCCTGAACCTTTTTGCCTCGGGCCTATGTTGGTCTATTGGATCATAAAAAAAAATAGCCTTTTCTTTGAAGAGCGGTGTACCTTCCTCAAGCATTTCAACATCCTTGAAGATCTGCGCTGCTTCCATTAGCTTTGGATGTGCTCGCGCTTTCTGCATAACATATTCCCAAAGCCGGCCATCCATTATCGCTTGCTTGACAGCTTCCACCTCCGCCTTAAGGATATGGAGATTGTGTTTTGCAATTTCAATGGTCCGCTTATCCATTTCCATCTTGTGCAATTCCTGCACTGTGTGCGATGAGCAAACTGGGCATTGGCAGGATAGGTAAGCCAATTCATCGAGCCTAACTGTTCCATTTGGGGTCATGTATCTATTGTCCTTGGCATACAGCATGTAGGAAGCAGAATCAAAAGTGTCGCAGCCAAGTGCAATTGCAAGCGGAATAGTGAGCGGATGACCGGCTCCAAAGAGGTGAATGGGTTTTGCAGGGATTACTCTTTTTGCAGATGCTATCATGCGTGCAAGTATAGCAAACTCGTATGCTTCCATCAGTTCAACAGGACTGCCAAGCGCCATCATCTCAAAACCCATTGTGTCAAGTTCCCTTGCAGAATATTCAACAAGATCAAAGTGCTCAGCTCCCTGCACAGGCGCAACCCATATCGCGTCTGTATTGCCTATCACGCGCAGGCTCTCTAGAGCATTCTTTAGTGTAATCGCAACATATTCTTTTGCCTTTTGATATTCAAGGCCATAGCCTGTGGGCCTATCAAGAGGGATAGATATGTCGCTTTTGATGTCATTTTCAAACTTGGCCATCATTGCCGGCTCAACTTCGACGGAGCCATACTCAAGCACTTGGTAACCCCCTGAGTCAGTCATAACGGCCCCATCATAATTAATGATGTCATGTATTCCTCTCCTTCGTGCCTCGTCACCATAATGACGGAGAGTGATGTAAGCATTTGTAATCACAAGATCAAAGCCTATCTTTTTCAAAAATTGTGTGCTGACCGTCTGCCTTACCGGGTGGACGACCGGCACAAAGGCTGGCGTTTCAACAACGCCATGTAGCGTCTGAAGCCTTCCTATGCGAGCTGCCAGATCTGAGTGCCAGACCTCAAACACAACTACTTCCTTGTCTCCCTCGTGAATTCGTCATAGATAGCCTTAACCCTGTCAGCAGCAAGCCCAGAACCTTCCTCGATGCCAGCCTGTGTTACCTTGATCTTGTCCATGACGATTATTGCACCAACATCTTCTCGTATCTTGACAAGACCCGGGAAAACTCTTGAGAGTCTTTCTGCAAGCGCCTTAAAGTCAAATGGTTTTTCCATCAATCTTACTTCCTTGACAAATGAGCCGTTGATAATCACTTTCATGATCCCGTGTCCTTCAACGTTATCGAGCACAACATCAAGTCTTTCATCTATTCCCGCTAGCGTGCCACTGTAAATTTTTTGATCCGAAGTTTCTACTGAGACCTTTTTTCCAAGGAACTGGAGCGCCTCCTCCCCAAATTTGCGTGTTACAACTGCAGCCATGCTAATCGGTATCGTCGAGTAGTATATATACGAATTTTTGTAACATGCCGCCTAATCTACGCTCAATATAGCTTTAGGCATCTCTCATATGCTCTGCGTGATATTGATATACGTACCTCTTGTTGTAGTAGAGTCCTGCCTAATCTCTGTATCTACTTATCTTTTACATTTGCTTTTCTGACGACAACAATATCTTTGAGCTACTTGTATTGCAATAATTTTTCACTGTACCGATAGTTGTACAAATTGTTTATTGTTTATTCAAATGTGCAGATTGCTCGACGTACATATATGGCAGTAGGCCTTTTGCATACCTCATATACTGTTAGTTCGTAACGACATTGTTTGACACTACTGCGACCAGACTGCAAAAAGATACACACATACATCTTCAAGTATAGACATATTTTATGTGTTCTTCTTATAAGTTATTTTTATTGTGTTCACTTCAGATAAAGTGGCAAAAACCGCCGCTACCCATCTTTGTCGTAGCCTCATGTCAGTCACACACACGTGCTTTGCTGATTGGAAATTTACCGGTGGGATAAGATGTAAAGGTTAGTATTTGAAAAATCTCCGAATGTCGCCCTTTTCTGATACAAGGAGAAGCCAGTCTATCCCTAGAAGTTTTGGTTTTGGTTTTTTTTGCAGTGCAGCTAATATTTCGTCTGCAGTCTCTTCTGGGCTCTTGCCTGTCGTATCAAATTCGGCAACTTTACGCTTGCCAAAGGTTTTCAGCGAATCGTAGAGTGATGTACCTAAGATCTCGCTTGCAACGTTCTCTCTGACTTTGTCAATACTGTAGCCTCTCTTTTTAAGAGTCTTCTCTAATTCATACGGTGACCTGCGCAGCACAGCTACCAAGCTGATGCCGGCAGGTTTTAACACATAGGGAGCAAGATGTCCCACTAAGACTAAATCTCTTTTTGTCTTGAGCAGTTTCTCAAGCAGCCTTACTAGCTTTTTGACATCAACATCAAACCCGAGATCAGTATTCTTTCCCGCAGCATTGTTGTCAATTGCAACGTCGTTGATATCAATTATCTCTGCACCTATCTTTTCTGCAATTATCTTAGCGCTTGTGTGTTTGCCAACACCAGGATTGCCGGTTATAACAAATCTGAGCTTCTTCAATTAGCGTTTTTACTATACAATACATTTTATTTATTCATGGATGCAATAACAATAGAGATATGCGCACTTGCGAGTCCTGCAGCAGGGTCAGATTCTACACACTCAACTTTCTGTTCTCAAAAATGATATGCAATGAATGCTATCTAAAGATGAAGGAAAAGCAGAGCAAGCGCTAGCTCTGTACGCTGCCGCATTTTGTGCAGAATTTTGCATTGACCTTAAGCTTGTTGCCGCAGCTGATACAAAATTTCGTTTCAGGTTCAAGTGTACCCCTGTCAAGTGGCGTCAGTTGGGGAGGAGACATCACTTCAGTGGGCGTAGCTGACTTGGCTCCCTTGTACATATCTGTGACAGCACCGCTAGGCTTGAACGAGTCGTCAATATCCGGCACCAACTCTGGTTCTTTTTTGCTGCCTTTTTCTTCAAGGTAGAGCATGAGGCGCGGCCCCTGTTCACCGTTAGGGAGGTTCACCTGATCGCCAAGCCAAATTGCGAATTTTCTCAGTGTCATATCGGGAGTAGAAAATGTGAGCGAGTGAGTTGACATGTATTCCTCAGTGGCGGCCCTGCCATTGAATACCTTTGCCATTATTAATGAATGCCTGAAAGTAGCTATATTAATTATTGCGACCTACCGCATTTGCTGCAGAACTTGGCATGCGCTGGTATCGATGCATTGCAGGCAATACAGTTCTTTGTTGTTGTTGTTGTTGAGCTTGCTCGCGGTTTTGGTAGCTCGATATCAACAGGCTTGAATGTAGGCTCCTGCGGTGAAGGAAGTGTGTATTCATTGCCGCTTGCGGCAGCGGGCCCTACTGTACCGCCGGTGCCTACAAATCCTCCTATGCCAAAGCCTGCCTGCGGGGCTGATGGAGATGATGAACTTCCCCCGGTGGGACTTTTGATCGATGTACCCTTCTCCATGGTATTTTTGATTTCAAGTATTACTCGAACAGCAAGAAAATTCAGTGCAGAGCTTGAGACAAGATACTCGCCTATCTTGATAAAGAACTCCTTATCCCCCATTTTACCCTGCTTGTAGAGCTGGTTTGCGTCTATAAATGATTCGTACAAATTCTGAGTGTCGTCGATTAGCTGTTTGAGCTTCTCAGCTAACCCTCCTAAAGTGTCGACGCCAAAAGACATCAAAAAATAGAGAGCCAGCAGGCTTTAAAAACAGTGTGCCTGCTAGTAGTTGTAGTTGTTGTTGCTGCTGCCGCCACTGTATCCGCGGCTGTAACCATAGCGACTGCGTCTTCTGTCGCGACCATATCCTGTCTGGCCCCTGCTATGCCTATAGCCACCAGAACCTCTTCCACCGTAGCCGCTGCCATAGCGTCGTTGGCCACCACCATGTTCATTGCGGTAGCCATTTCTGCTGCCATAGCCACCGCGCCACCGGTATCCACCGCCGCGGCCAAACGATGCTTGGCGCTGCGCTATTACCGGCACGACAATTCCAAGTTCATCATTCAGCTTGCGGATCGGCAACTTTGTTTGCGCAAGTATGCGCCCAAAGTCAGAGATCCTGTCGTTTGAGACAAGTGAGATTGCCTTGCCCTCTCCCCCTGCTCTTGCAGTCCTTCCAATCCTATGGAAATAGACATTTGGGTCCTCTGGCACATCATAATTGATTACGTTTCCAATAGCCGGGACATCGATTCCTCTTGCTGCTATGTCTGTTGCAACAAGTATGTCTTCAGCACCCTTCTTGAACTTGTGCATAGCATAGTCTCTTTGTTTTTGTGAAAGATCGCCATGAATAGTGACTGCACTAAAACCATCCTGCCTGAGCTTATAGGCAAGCCTGTCTGCTCTTTGTTTTGTCGCAGCAAACACTATGGTCTGCGATTTGGCATTCTGGTTACGCCGAATGAAGTCCATCAAGTGCTTAAATTTTTCGCGCTCTTCTACTACCAGATAGGATTGGTCGATGGTTTCAAGCGTGATTTCTTCTTCATTAAGCCTCACCTGCTCAATCTTGTTCTGCCTCATGTATTCATCTGCCAGCCTCAAGATCTCCGGCGGCATCGTTGCAGAGAAAAGACATGTTTGCCTGTCTTCGTTGACATAGAACAGGATGAACTTGATGTCGTCAATAAAGCCCATGTCGAGCATCCTGTCTGCTTCGTCAAGCACTACGAACCTGACATCATCTAGGATTATCGAGCCTTGCTTGATGTGATCAATAAGTCTGCCAGGCGTCGCAACTACTATTTGCACGCCTCGCCTGAGTTTGTCAAGCTGTAGGTTGATGCTTTGGCCGCCGTAGATTGTGACTGCCTTGATTCCCGTGTACTTTGCGAACCGGTTGATCTCATCTGTCACCTGCACCGCAAGTTCTCTTGTCGGAGCAAGTATCAGGACCTGTACTGGGCCACCTGGCTTGATCTGTTGCAAAATGGGCAGACCAAAGGCTGCTGTCTTGCCGGTTCCTGTATGCGCCTGTCCCACGACATCTTTACCCTGCAAAATAAGAGGTATAGCTGTCTCTTGTATGGGGAATGGCGCCTTAAATCCATTTTCTGCGAGTGCTTTTGTTAATTGTGCACTCAAACCCAATTCTTCGAAGGTTTTTGCCATTTTTCCTTTTCACTTTGTATATTTTTCTTTTATATCCACAAAAGCCACGGAAGATATGAAAAGTCATTTTTCTGCTCAAACTTGACAAATCCGCCGTACAGAAACTTTTGTCTTGCTTTGTTTAGACAAGACAATGATATAAGGTATACGGTATCATTGCTATGTTGCACGAATAACAGTTTCCTGACAGATTATT
>CAYXGH010000061.1:0-7383 GCA_964464485.1 uncultured Nitrososphaera sp. | reverse complement strand
GCTCGCCTTCAAATACACCTATCACCAGAAGCGGAGTCTGCTTTTGATCTATCTTGGCCTTCTCGACTTTGACCTGTACCACGACATACTAGAGTTCAGTATTGACTTTATTTTAAGTTTATAATCGCATAAATAACATAAGGCGGTGATGCAAAATTGCCTTATGGCACTTGAGCTGCCAGGGCTCTGCCAAATTAGCTTTCACATTTGTTGGGTAGAAGTGATTTCAGAGGATTATTATCTTATGGGTCAGAATATGCTGTATTCTCTACTGCTTCCTGCTCATTACAACAACAGAGAGAAACCGCTTCTATGCCGATGCCACATAGACGACGATATAGTCATTGCCCTCAAGCACATTTTCTGCGTTTGTAATGGGCAATAGCAACTGCTATGTATTAAACCTGAAGGTCGTTCCCTTGCGTAGTGTGCCAGCAATCCTCTTTAACACATCCGTGAACGCATAGCACGACATATTGTTGGTCTTATCATATTCGCATGCTGCACCAATATCGTTAACCTTTCCGCTTCCTCTGAAAATGCCTACAAGAATTTCCTTTGCCAATGGCAGCAGGCCCGATCGTGCGCCGTGAGCGCCGCTCCTGTTGATAAGCCAGAACATTTTAGTTGCATCATAGTCAGTAGGAAAGATCATTTCCTTGGTTTCCTTGGCTACCTGTGAATAGTAGTGACCGGCAGCCCTTATCCAGCCGCGAGAAAGCATGCTAGCCACTTTGGCGAACTTAGCGCAAGAATAGCACTTGTCGTCATAAATAAGGAGTGGTCGTTTGAAAGATGACGATAATGATGACATGATGTATATAAAGCTGCATTATCGAACTTTTAAATCTTAAGTGGATAGATATTGCCAAGCTATATCTTTTTATTTTCCTGCCATGAGCTTTTTCATATATTGCTGTTTGCACAGGGGAATCAGTATGGGCTTTAACATGCGTTATCTTGATCTCAAGAGGAAGATCCGAGATGCACGCATGTGGGCAATTCAAGGCATCACTGAGGCGGGTTCCGGCCACCCCGGCGCCTCCTTCTCTGCTGCTGAAATAATGGGTACTCTGTATTTCAGAAAGATGAGGCACGACCCATCAAATCCAGACTGGAGTGAGCGCGATTATTTCATTAATTCAAAGGCGCATTCGGCACCCGGCTTTTACTCGGCACTTGCAGTTGCAGGCTACTTTCAGCCTGAAGAGCTCAGAACACTTCGCAAGCTTGGTTCGCGCCTTCAAGGGCACCCAGTAAGGTACTCAGAGCATCAAAAGCACCATAGCGTGCCAGGTATTGAATACTCAGGAGGCTCAGAAGGGATTGGGCTTTCAGTCGGCGTCGGCATTGCACTTGCAAAAAAACTAGATGGCAAGAAGAATAGAGTATTTGTATTGATTGGTGATGGTGAGTCAAATGAGGGTCAGATATGGGAGGCTTCTATGGCCGCCGGCAAGTTCAAGCTCGATAACCTAGTCACTATTTTGGATCGTAACCGCATCCAGCAAGACGGCTTTACTGAAGACATTATGCCACTTGATCCCATAAAGGACAAGTGGACTGCATTTAACTGGGAGGTCTTTGAGGTAGACGGTCACAGGGTCGAACAAATAGTCGACGCTCTCAACAAGGCTGGACAGGTGCATGACAAGCCTGTGATGATAATTGCCAATACAGTCAAAGGAAACGGCATACGTCACATGGCAAACAACCCCCAGTGGCACGGAAAAGCACCGCCCAAGAGGCACACTGAAGTGCTGCTGGAAGAGCTAGAGAGCGAGTGCCTCATCGCGCCATCAATAATAGCAGGCGAGCGTGAGAACTATGAGGATAAAATAAGGAAGGTCGAGCGCGAAGGAGTCGATATGATCCATTTAGATGTGATGGACGGCCGATTTGTTCCAAATACTACATTCTTTGCTGATACTATCAAAAAGCTAAGGCGGCTAACCAGTCTGCCGTTTGATGCCCACTTGATGATAGAAAATCCACTAGAGAACATACAGGATTACATCGATGCAAGATGTGATATTATTACAGTGCATGCAGAAGCATGCACCGAAAATGATTTTAGAGAAATTCAGGAAAGACTGATCGATAATGGGATCAGCCCTGGTATTGCAATTAATCCGGGCACCGATGTGCCAAAGTGGCTCTACCACCGCTTGCATAACCTTGATGTTGTCATTGTTATGTCAGTTAACCCCGGCTCTGCAGGCCAAAAGTTTATGCCGGAAGTATTGGCCAAGATGACAGTACTTAACAAGCAACTAAGGCAGAATGGTTTTAGGGGATATATCGAAGCTGACGGAGGCATCGATGCGACGACGCTACAGCAGACATACGATGCTGGTGCAAGAATATTTGTTGCGGGTGCTGCTGTGTATGGCGGCGGAGACAGTCATGGCGCAGTCATCCAGCTGAGACACAAGGAAGAAGTGGCACTTGAGAGAAAGCTTCTTAACCACGCGACCCAGCTTAACATAAGGGCGGACTGGATTAAAGCCCGTAAACATATATTGATTCCCTATGCAAATGAGCTTAGGATAGAGGAAGAGCTACATGCTATTAGGTAGCGAGAAAAGAACCGCAGACATGAGAGGAGTCTACGGCGATACTCTTGTGGAGCTTGGAAGAGATGACCCTCGCATTGTGTGTGTTGGAGGCGACACAACTGAGTCTCTTAAGACAAAAAAGTTTGGTGACAAGTATCCTGAGAGAATGTTCAACGTTGGAATCGCAGAGGCCAACATTGTCTCAGTGGCGGCCGGTCTGGCAATAGCTGGCAAGATTGCATTTGCGAGCACTTATGCTGCATTTATCCCTGGGAGGTGTATTGACCAGATCCGCAACACCATCTGCTACCCCTACCTCAATGTCAAGCTAGTTGTTTCTCACGCAGGGCTTACGGTGGGACCAGATGGAGCCTCTCATCAGCAGATAGAAGACGTTGCAGAGATGAGAGCAATCCCTAATATGAGGGTGCTCGTACCGGCTGACGCAGTTGCTGTCAAATATCTTATCAGGATGGTAGCATCTACCGCTGGTCCCTTTTATATGCGCCTTGTAAGGCCCTCGTCTGATATAATCTATGCAGACCAATCAAAGGCGTTTGAGCTTGGAAGAGGCAACATTCTTGAGGATGGGTCTGACGCCACAATAATTGGATGCGGCCTTATGGTGAGCAGGGCACTTGAAGCAGCAAAAGAGCTCAAGAGAAAAGGTATTTCCTGCAGAGTAGTCGACATGTTCTCAATAAAACCTATTGATAATGACTTGATAGTTAGATGCGCCAAGGAGACGGGTGTCATAGCTACAGCCGAGGAACACAATGTCATTGGAGGCCTTGGAGGCGTAGTGTCTGAAGTTATTGGCGAAACCTATCCTGTACCCATAAAGCGCGTTGGAATCCACGACATATTTGGCGAGTCTGCACGTGATGAGGAAATCGATATGCTCTTGGAGCATTATGGTCTGACTGCAACTGAAATAGTAAAGGCGGTGCTTGAAGCAAGAAGCAGGAGCAGAAAATAATGAAGATCTTTCTTGATACTGCAAATATTGAATCGATCAAAAAGTACAGCGATATGGGCTTAGTAGATGGCATCACCACAAACCCGACACTGCTTTCAAAGGAGAAGGGCAACCCCGCCAAGATCATGCGCGAGATAGTCAAGATGGTCAAAGGACCGGTGAGTCTTGAAGTCATCGGAACTACAAGGGAGGAAATGGTCAATGAGGCCCACGGACTCAAAAAATACGGACAGAACGTCGTGGTCAAGATTCCCATGATCCCAGACGGATTGAAGGTTGTCAAGAAATTAAAAGAGGAAGGAATCCAGACAAATGTCACGCTCATATTTTCAGCAAACCAAGCGATCCTTGCTGCCAAAGCCGGTGCTGCCTATGTCAGTCCATTTATTGGCAGACTTGATGATGCAGGGCATGAGGGCATGGCAATCATCAGTGAAATAGTGCAGATATTCAAGAATTACCAGTTTAACACAGACGTGCTTGTTGCAAGTGTCCGGCACCCTCTACACGTCACCGAAGCCGGCAAGATTGGCGCTCAGGCTGTGACACTTCCACCCGACATACTCGGCAAAATGATTTCCCATCCACTGACAGACAAGGGACTTTCCGCTTTCCTGAGTGACTGGGAAAAGGTCAAGAAGGAGAATCCCAATCTAGTCATCTTCTAACTACTGCTCAGCAGTTTGATCACTTTCTTTGGAATATCTTGTAACCGGCTGACAGAGATTGCCTTTTCGTAGTTGAGGTACTTTAAATTGTGCCCTATGCCGACAGAGTCACGGAGGTTGCGGCCAACCCCTATCGCCATCATATGGATGCCCATTTTCCTGTACGAGAGCACCATCTGTCTTACTGCGTCAAAGTCTGATGGTTCGCCATCTGTCAAGGTGACAAAGATGTCTGGCTTGAATGACTTGAGCATAGGCAGGAGCAGACCATAGACCTCTGCCAACGGTGTGCCGCCACTTGCTCTTATTTGGACAAGACGCCTAGCGCTTACCACCGACCACTTAATGTTGGGTGGCTTGATGACCCAGCATTTTACTTGCTGCTTGTCTGTGCTAAATGCATAGACAGCAAACTTGATTCCAAGGTAGTGCAGCGCTTCACAGAGCGCGATTGTCGCCTGCTTGTATTCTAACTCTACATCAGTTATACTGCTAGAGTGGTCAAGCAATATCACAACCTTAGTCTTAATCGAGAGCCGGAAGTCAGCGAGAAAGGTCTTGGGCAGCGCCTCAACGTAAGTTTCTACATCAAACTCCTCGCCAGATTCATCATGCTGCTCGATCCATCCTGTTTTCCAGTCCCTAAATGCCGCTTTGACCTTCTGTATTAGGTCAATATCGTAGATCTGCGTCTCGTCAATGTCCATCTTGTCTGGCACGCTTAGACCAAAGTTCTCCAACGACTCATATCCCTTGCTCTCTGTCTTTTTGCTCTCCGTCATAAGAGCCTCAAACTCTTGAAGCACATCGATACCTTCGTAGATGTCTTTAGTCTTCTTCTGCACGTCGTCTTTCTTGTGTCGCATCTGCACTACCTTTTCCACCTGCTTGAGTGTGTCGCTCTGGTTAAGTGACACTCCAACCCTTGTCCTTGGAGATAATATCGGGATCGAAACTAAAGGGTCAAGCTCAAGTATCTTGATCAGTTTTGGGATATGCTGTTCTATCCATATGGTACCGTAGTTGTTGTCTATGGCTTCCTTTATTATTTCATTTGCATAATCAGCTGCTCTTTTTACCTTATCAAATTCGCCGCCAAATAGCTCACCTTTCAGGTAACCGGTGAGAAAATATTGTGAAAATGCCTCTGCTATTTTGTAGCGGCCATATATCGAATTCAAAAGCTGGCGCGACATCCACGAAATGCCCTCATTGAACATCAGCTCGTTGGCCATTCCTTCCCATTCTCGCAAACCAAGGATCTCGATTCTCTTTGTTTCAAGTGTATTGAGCAAAAACCCAAAGGCATGCTCATTGCTCAGCACCTTAGAAGAGTGTTTCATTCTCATTGATTCAAACCAGAGCGCTACACGCCACTGCCTATACTTCTGAAAGTCTGTGCCAGGATAATAGTTGAGAAGAGAAAGAATGATCTGATTCTTGTCCAGCTTGGCAGTTGGAGGTTTGTCTGGCACAAGAATTATCACTACCTTGTAGTTGCCAGACCATCTTCTGGCAAGAAAAGTCGCAATGTCGAGCAAAACATCGTTTCGCATTACAGGGCTTGCGATCTTGACCATTAACTGTCGCCAAAGATCGACGTTATCATGTCCATCACTTTCTGATACTCGACTTGCCCCCATTGGTCGTATGTGTTTGCATATACAACTTCGGCGGTCTTCCTGCCAGAAAGTCCAGTGTTGAGCATCTTGGCAAATGCTATTGTCTCGCGTATCGATGGGCTGTAATACAATTCTTCAACTGCCGCCGCCTCCCGCAGGCTCTTGGCAAGCTGGATTGCGTGTTTGATATCCGTGACCTTTGAATCGTCAATTTTCACGTGGCGGTTAACAATGTCAAGCTCGATATCTTCCGGCGGGTAGTCAAGCCTCATCCTCACAGGAAACCTACTCAGGAGCTGCGGTGGTAACTCTTTTGTGCCAACGTGCGATAATGGATTAATCGTGGCTATTACAAACCAGTCATCTGCTGCTTTGACAACCTGGCCCTCTGCTTCTTTTAGCACGAGCTGTCGTCTGTCGTCTAGCGCTTCATCAAGTCTCAGCAGCACGTCTGCCTCTGCCGCATTTAGCTCATCAAGATACAACAGGGTGCCATTGCGCATCGACTTTACCAGCACGCCTTCAACAAAGTTTATTTCGCCCTTGCTGAGAGTTCTCGATCCCACTAGATGCGACTCTCTCGTGCGAAGTGAAAAGTTGACAGAATCAAGTTCCTTTTTCATTTCTGAAGCAAACCTCCTTACAAGGGTAGTCTTGCCGGTGCCCTTTGGACCAATAATCAAAACAAACAGGCCTGACCTGTATGCTTTTTCTAGAATATCAAAGGCATTGTTCCAGTCAAGGTAAATTATTTCTTCAAGTTTGCTTGCTACCGGCTGCGATTCCATTTGCTTTATAAGCACTGTAACATATTTGAGCGTTAAGGTACAGATGCAATATTTGCAATACTTACAGAGATATTTTGATCATGTCGCACAAGACACTCAAGAGATACATGGACATTTGGAAGACTTTATTGTTTAATATAATTGCAAAAGAAGTAAGGAAGCAAGCAGGCAGAAAGTGTGAAATAAAAATTACATGTTATCCTCTTCTTGTTCTAACTACGGCAGTATGAACTCTATCAAGCCAGACCGCTAGTAAAATCACATCAATCCGTTATCCCAAGCGAACAATATCTTATTCGTTCTACAGTACTCATCGGTACGGCTTCATCTAGTAGTTGCCAACATTCTCGTATTCCTTTTTTAGTAATTTCAGACATTCTTTTTGCTGCCAATAATCTGTTACCATTGTAAGAGCCCATCAGCTTTAAGATCCATTGTTTTTGCCATTGTTCCAGCATAACAACATGATCCATTAATCCACTTTAGACAAGGCTGCAAAAAATATTGCCCATTTTATTAAAATGCGGCAGCCTTCATTGCATTAGCAAAATTAACACCACAATATCGCGTAAGCGAGTTATATGAAAGAAAAAAAGAGAGACATACAATCTGCATAGAGAAGGGAATAGAGATTCACTTCATAGTTGCCACGAGATTCTCCTCCTTATCTTGAATTGCCTCACAGTATGCTTTGTCTGTGCTCTTCGGTTTTTCATTCATTTCATTTCTTTTTAATGCCATACATATGAATTCACACATAGCAACTTG
>CAYXGH010000060.1:0-7431 GCA_964464485.1 uncultured Nitrososphaera sp. | reverse complement strand
TATATAACTAGACAGACCGCTAGGGTATTGTTTTTATCATCGGTTGATTCTGAAAAAAGTGTTTATGGCAGCTACTACTGTAGTTCGCGACATCATGACAAAGAAAATAGTTATGATAGACCATGACAAGACCGCCTTGGAGGCTGCCAAGATTATGACAGAGAAGGGCATAAGCTCGCTGTTTGTTGTCAAAGACAATCATCCAATTGGCATTGTGACAGAGCGGGACTTCATCAAAAAAATATGTGCTAAGGAACTACCAATAGCTCAGGTAAAAATGAGCGATATCATGTCAAAGATACTTACAACGGCTGATCCAGATACGCCAATCGAAGTTGCAATTCAGAGGATGGTAAACCACAAGATACGCAGGCTTCCCATAATGGAAAGTGGCAAGTTAGTAGGCATCATAACAGTGACTGACTTGGCAAAGCATTTGAGGACTACATTGCTGCTTGAAGGCGCACTCAGTGATTCCAACAGCTTTGACCGCATGATTGCGACGATGGATCGCGACAAGTACTAATTTTTACGACTTTTTGAGAAATGTAACAGACAGAACGTGTTATCGAAATATAAGTGAGAGAACTAGGAGCTATACCATCATCGCAGGCTAAAATGCCATTTTTTGAAGCTTGATTATTCAACTACCTACAGGACAATTACAACCCATCTACCATAAAGAAGGTTCCTAGAATTATGTAGAATACTCTAGTTCTTGCCTATTGCCTTGACAGTACAGTTGCTGACAACTGGGTTGAAGATACGTAATTCCTGGCACAGCTTTTTTACAGTCACTTCAGCGTCACTTTCCGTTTTTGAATTCACGACCATTTTTAACATCTTTGCAGACCTTACTGATTGTATGTTCGAATATCCTCCCTTGACAACTAGATCCCTGTGGATGGTCTCACCCTCCGGGTCGTTGATGTAGGGCTTATTTTCAATTATTACCTGGACAATAAACTTTGGCACAAGTTTCCCCCACTCACGCTTTTTAAATACATTATTTAAATAAACCGGCCAAATATCTTTGTAAAGAGCAAGAATGTTGCTACTGAAGGTGGTACTAGACCTAGCATCAGTATGTTTGATGCCACATCAGCCGGAATCTTGATCGCGTTGATAGTCACTATCACCAAGAAAAATGAGATGAGCAAGGTAACACCAAAAAATACTGCAGTCCCTATCATATAGCCCAACAGTTTGACTTTTTCCCGCCTGCTAGGTTCAGCTGCAGCAGCATCATTATGTGCCAATGACTTATAGATGCTAATTTAGCACTAGATAATCTTTTGCAAATAGCAGGCACGCCGTTTAATTAATAAAACGCACTATGACTAAAGCGCATGAGGTCATGTAGCTCAGCCTGGTCAGAGCGGCTGACTTGTAAACGTCATCAAGAAATCAGCAGGTCGTGGGTCCGAATCCCACCATGACCTCCTTTTACTGATCTCTGGGAATGCAACCAATCCAAGAATCATATAGCAGGCCACCACCACTGGCTAATCCAGTTGCAAGAGCTGGTTTTATACAGCTCTATATCATAATAGAAGATGTATCTGGTAAATGCGCCTTCTTAGCAGGCCGAAAAGTCGCGCCAAGTGTTAGCAGTCCTATTCTCGCCATCATTAACCTTTCGATTCTCGTATTGGGTTCTAAAACTCATATTATCTAATTTATTCAAGATCAGCCTGTGGTTTCTTGTTGTAGAGAACTTGAACTACTACTCTAATTCTCCCGCCATAACGCCTTTGTCTTCGCCAGCGTGATAAATGCTAAGAGATATGCAATTTGTATCGCAAGGCCAAACTCGAGCGACCAATCGGCCGGTGTGGGGATGCCCATAATGTCTTGTAGCATCAGCGATGCATGCGTAGTCGGTACGGCATAGGCAAGAGGCCGCAGCATGTCCGGCATCACGTCCATAGAGTAGAATACCGGTGGTAGCACTGCCAATATCACATTTACAAAGGATATCACCTGCGTAGCATTTCTCATATGGAGCATATGAGATGAAAGAAAAAACCCCATCGCCGACATGGCTCCCCAGATCAAGAGAATTGTTACTACAAGCAGAGGTATGCTGAAAACCGATCCAAAATACACAACAAGTGTTGCTAGCACTATAAGTGCTGGAAGGCCGAATAGCAGCTCCGATAGGGCAAGCCCAACCATATAGGTCAATGGTGAAACGGGTGATGCAATAAATACATCCTGCACCTTGTATTCTGTTTTGTAGAATGAGATGTCCTGGCCGAGTGCAAGACCATATCCCACAAGGGCCATCACCAGGCTGCCAGCTACAGCAAAGTGGACGTACTGGCCGCCACTTACCACAAAAAGCACAAACAACAGCGAGAATGGACTTATTGCAGTGAACACTAATGACATAGGATTCCGTCTTAACCAGAGCACACCTGTCATGTAGGCGATAAGCAATACCTGCCGTACAGGCAATATGCTAGTCTTTGGGATTTTGATCATCTACAATACCGTTGCCCATAATGTAAACAAAGACGTCATCAAGTGTAACAGATGATATTGTAAAGGACAGGTTATGTCGCAGTGCAAGATCGGATAGTTCACGTACTGCGGATTCAAAAGTAAATATGCGAAGCATCCCTGCACCAGTGTCGACCACCGATCCATAAGATTTCAAAGTGTCAACGTCTAGTGTGTCACGAGCTATGTCTACCCGAATATTCTGTGGAATGACCCTGCGCAGCTCGTGAATGTTACCCTGCGCAATAATCATGCCTTTATCAATAATTACAATATAATCAGATAGCATCTCTGCTTCGTCCATGTAGTGTGTCGTCAGCAGAATGGATCCTCCTTTGCTTTTCCAATCTTTGATGGCTGTCCAGACTTGCCGGCGGGACACCGGGTCAAGGCCAATAGTTGGTTCGTCAAGGAAGAGAAGCTGGGCATCAGTTGCCATTGCCATAGCAACAAGGATCTTTTGCTTCATGCCACCTGATAGGTTCATCGCAGGAATATCTCGAGCGCCGTAGATCTCTAGCTTGCGCAGCATTGCCTCTGTCTTGTCTCTTGCTACAGTCTTGCTGTCACCTCTTATCTGGAGCCAGTTGTAGACGTGGTCCCAAGGGGTGAGCGCTCGGAGCGGCCTGCCCTCCTGTGGCACAATAGATATAAGATCCCGCACATACTTTGCTTGCCTGACTGCGTCATAACCCAGGACGCTTATTGTACCGGAAGTCGGGAGTAATTGCGTCGCGCACATGCGCACAAAGGTAGTCTTGCCTGCCCCGTTCCTGCCCAGTAGCGTAAAGATTTTGCCTGCCTCCACTCTTAAAGAAATGTCTTTGATTGCAGCCTGACTAGCGCTCCTATATACCTTGGTGACGTCAACAGCATCGATGGCAAGCATAAAGGTAGTATGTGCAAACCTCTAATGTAGACTTTCTGCTAGGCAAGCGAGAGCGGCTTTTATACCGCAGCTTCAGATATACAAATAAGTCCCCAATGTGAAACTACATTGTTAATGAGGAGAGAGTTCATAGTTGCCAGAATTGAAGCATCTCAGGACGGCAGTCCATATGTCTATGTCACATTCAACGATCCAAAAGAATACAAACCAGACAGGCCAAATATGAACCCGTTTGGCCAGAACGTAACATCTATTGAAGACCTCATGAAAAACATGCCCAAAGTCATTACAAATATTGGGTTTATGGGGCCGGGACTAACTGATTCACCGACTATAAAGTTCAGTATGCATGAATATCAGGACATGGGCATGAAGGTCGGAGATAAGGTATACATTGAGATACAAAAGACAGACAGCAGCGGCGGCATATAAAACCGTCTAGTAGCAATGTAAGACATAGAAAGCTTGGATTTAAATAGATAGGGAGTTAATACTAGCCAGTTGGAACAAGAGAAGAATAGCAAGATGCGAGTAGAACTAAAGGCATTTGTGCTGATACTTATCCACACACCCTTTGGTCTTGAATTCTTTGATAAGGTGGCCAAATGGCGTATTGCCAGATTTTATGCCAGATTTAACACGTATCTTATGCCTGCAATAACCGCACTTGCAATATTCCTTATTGTAGGTTCCCTTATGATCATGTTTGCAAATGCCCAAGCAAGAGAAGGTGTGAGGGGTGTCGGCCCCGCGGCTAATCTGCTTATCCCCGGGTTTAATCCGTATTTGCCGATAACTTATGGCTTGGCAGCCCTTGTTATCACTATTATCATTCATGAGGCAGGACATGGTGTTGTGGCCAGAGTGCATAATATTAGAGTCGATTCGACAGGAATTTTGCTATTTCTTGGCATACCTATAGGCGCATTTGTAAATATTGAAAGAGATGAGTTAAACAGAGCAACGCTGAAGCAAAAGAGTGCAGTCCTAACTGCAGGTCCGCTCAACAATATGATATTGGCAGGCGCTTGTCTGTTAGCAATGTACTTTGTAGTGTCTACCCTTACTCCTCTTCCACCTGACCCTAATGCTCCACAGTTTGGTGTGATGGTGGTAAGCGTAAACGGTGGATCTCTTGCTGAATCTATGGGTATTGAGGCCGAATCTGTTATTCAGTACATTGCAGGCCAGCAGATCACGTCGCTTGATGATTTGAGCGAGAGCCTCAGGAGTAACCTTGGCAACACGGTCGAAATAACTTGGCTGAACAAGGCTGGCGACACTATAATGCGTCAGGTAACACTTCCTCCAGCGGTTGAGCCGGGCAGGGGAACCTTGGGAGTTAGTGTCACCGCTCTATTACAGGACCCGCAACAGGTCCTTGACACGTACAAGAACCAGTTTAGCCAAAATCCACTAGCTGTTCTTCTTCCACCAACATTTCAACAGGGATTTGTCCCCTTCTCTGACCTCATGGCTCCAAAGTACACTTCAAGCGTCTTTGGAGATAGCTTCGCTCCTGTTGCCAACATGCTATTCTGGCTATGGTTCATCAACTTTAACGTCGGCATATTCAACGCGCTGCCATTAGGTCCACTTGACGGCGGTCAACTGTATGGTACATTAATAGAGAGCAAAGCCAAATCCAAAGCGATTGCAAAGAATGCAAATATGCTCTTGACTCTTGTTATGGCCGCTATTGTGTTTGCGGTGCTCGTGCTACCATACGTAGTGTTCTAAAAAAGCACTATGCTTTTATAATGGAGTCACTGATATAGTATCGGCTTATTACCGCTTTATGCCTTACACGATTGATTGTAACCCGGAGGCATATACAGTTGGAATATAGTCGGATGAGCGATAATGGAAGAATTAGATAAGAACCAAAAGGTTGGCGAAATAATAGCTCAAGCAGGGCAGACAATCTCTACTTCTTCTTCTCCTAGAAGGATTAGATCAGCAGCATCAGCGACAAGAGCAACAGAAGACATCGACAACGGGATCACAAAAGTTACCACTCAATGCGAGGAGGCTGTAAGCAAGATAATACTCAAGTCCATTCCTTCTGATTCTCAGATAACACTTGTGAGGTTTGAAGGTCCTAACATTGCACTTTATACTAAGAACCCAAAGTTTGCACTTACCGAGCTGACTTATTTTTTGTCATCTTTGTCAAAGACTTTGAAAAAGAGGTTCATTATTCGCACTGACCCGTCAGGCAGGCTGCCAGAGGATCGGACTAGACAAGCAGTGGTAAAACTGCTTCCAAAAGATGTGCAGGTGTCAGCAATATTTTGTGACGATGCAACAGGCGAGGTAGTTCTTGAAGTAAGCAAACCAGAAGCAATAGATCCTAACATGCTAGTTCAAATTGCCCAATCAACAGGCTGGATAGCACACACTAGACGCTCGCCTCATATTCCCTCATCTAGCATCAACACGCTACACTCCACATTAAAAAGCTCTGCAAAAGAAAGGACAGAGTTTCTGCAAAAGCTAGGCAAGCGCGTATTCAGAGAACCCCTTATAGTTAGCAGCGTTAATGGGAACGATACAGCACCTCGTCGACACTATCAGCAACAGCAACAACATCAAACTACTACTACTATTACCACAACGAAGGCCACGAGCGAGCCTCGATCTAATAAGCCCCAATCGTGGTCTACGAGCAGAGAGGAAGTTATGCTATTTTGCCTTGGAGGGGTCAAACAAGTAGGCAGATCCTGTTTTGTTGTTGTCACACCAGAGACCAAGGTTATGCTTGACTGTGGCATAAATCCCGGAGAAATGTCAGGGCTTGACGCTTATCCTAGGCTTGACTGGTTCAACTTTGACCTTGACGATCTGGATGCAGTAGTAATAAGCCATGCACACATTGATCACCAAGGCTTCCTGCCGACACTTTTTAAGTATGGCTACAGGGGGCCTGTCTACTGTACTGAGCCCACTTTGCCGCTGATGATCCTGCTTCAGACGGACTCTGTCAAGATTGCAAACAGCAATGGCACATATTTGCCATACTCATCGAGGGATGTAAATGAAGTTATCAAGCACTGTATAACGCTGCCCTATGGCAAGCCAACAGACATTTCGCCAGATGTCACGATTACGCTCAACAATGCCGGACATATTATGGGCAGCGCCACTGTTCACCTTAATGTTTCAGGTGCTCATAACATTTTGTACTCTGGAGATTACAAGTACGCCAAGACACAGCTGCTCGACAGTGCAGTATCTATGTACCCGAGGGTAGAAACACTCATCACTGAAAGCACCTATGGCAATACAACAGATGTCATGCCTGATCAGCAATCGGTATACCGAGGTTTCACTGAGTCCATAAACAAGACCCTGATGGATGGTGGCAAGGTTCTCCTTCCTGTTCCTGCTGTTGGCAGGGCTCAGGAGATAATGCTTGTCATGGCAAAAGAGATGAAGGAAGGCAGACTCATCGAGTCGCCTATATATATCGAGGGAATGATTTCGGAGGCAAGCGCCATACATATGTCTTATGCTCACTATCTTGGCTCCGACGTGCGCAAGTCGGTATCGCAGAGTATAAATCCATTTCAATCAGAATATTTTACAATCATTAGCGGATACGGCAAGCGCGATGATATACTCAATGACGAAAATCCCGCAATAGTGATGGCAACATCTGGCATGCTTGAAGGCGGTCCATCTGTAGAATACTTCAAAGAGCTTGCACCAAACCCGAAAAACAAAATTATGTTTGTCTCCTACCAAATCAATGGCACCCTCGGCAGGCGCGTCCTTGACGGAGCGATGTCTGAAGTTAGCATGATGGACAAGTCAGGCAAGGTTAAAGTAGTTCCTGTCCGCTGCCAAACACAAAAGATAGACGGATTTTCAGGTCACTCTGACTTTAACCAAATACTGAACTTTGTATCGCGCATCAGGCCAAAGCGTGTGCTGGTCAACCACGGCGAAAAGAGCAAATCAGAAAATGTGGCAAGCGCTATCTATTCTCGCCTCAAAATCCGCTCAGGTGTTCCAGATAATAGGGAAATTGTGCG
>CAYXGH010000059.1:0-7492 GCA_964464485.1 uncultured Nitrososphaera sp. | reverse complement strand
TCTTCTTCTTTCCCTTCTTTTTCTTTCTTTAGCAGCAATAACCTTTCGACTTTAGCCTCTCTGCTCAACTTCTGAGGTGCATTCTGTTGGCTGCTTGTAATTGTAAAGCAGTATAGACATAAGAATCGGGTGAAGTCTGACATACTGAACAGAATAATAGCATGCAGAAATGTAAAACCGAGGAATGTCAAACATGTCGTCAACCTTCTTTCAGTCTGCCTTTCCTCAGGCCTTAGGTCAGGTTGTGTGAGCCATTTCCAAAACGTCAAGATTTTTGATACCCTTGTATTGTATGTGTTTATCCACTTTGGTCTGGGTCGTCTGCAAATGCTCGCTTATGGCTTCTCAGATAGCCGTCAACTATGTCTTCCCTTGTCATTTCCTTAAATGACTTTTTGTGACCTAAATAGCGAGATAGGTACACTAGGGATGTGATGTATATCCCCTATTGGTGCTAGGAGACATCATAAGACCCTGGCCGTATTGGTCTGACCAGTCTATGATGTAGTTGGCTATCAGCTCCTTGTCCTCATCTCGTAATTCGAGGAACAATCTTTCATCAGCTGGCTTGAGTCCTATGCAAGCTTCCTTTATCTTTCTGTCAAGAGCAAAGTTGTTAGGACAAAACTCTTGGACTGGGTTATTGCGGCGGCCGGGCTTGTTGTTGTTGTTGTTTTGGCGACGTCGATGATGGTCTTAGGGTTTTTGGCTGTCTCCCGATGCTGCTACTGCTGATACCATGTCTTTTAAGCCTCATAACGGTTGGATGGTTATAACAGTTACATTCTAACTGTTCTGATTGCAAGAAGCGTAGTATTCTTATGTGTTTAAGATGTGGCGCCTGTTATCTTTGCCATACCGAACTCGAGAGACCCTTGAAACAGGCTATCTTAGAAATTCAATAAGCTTCTAATTTTTTAGCTAAGCTGCTATAAAACTATGCGATACTCTCTGTCGTCATTTTTGACAATGATCAATCCAATCTGTGGATTGGATTAAAAAATGTGTCACGCTGGACCGGCATGCGTCTAATCTCTTTGATCAAAGTTGCAAGCTCCTGAATTGAAGTGCCTCCAGCCTTACCTGCAGCCTTGAATATTTCTTCAGAAAAGGCAGTTCCTACTAGATCGTTGCCACCGTATGAGAGAGCAACCTGTGCAACTTTCTTGCCAAGCGCTACCCAATACACTGAAATGTTGTTAAGCACATTTGCCAAAAGCAGACGCGACACTGCTATGACACGAAGGTCATATGTAGATGGGCTTTCTGCAGTCACTAGTCCCTTCTGTTCCAGCGTGGTATTTTCAAGGCTGAATTTGAGCGGGATAAACGTAGTAAAGCCTTTTGTCTTCTTATGAAGCTCCCTGATCTTTATTACATGGTCGACAATATGTTCTGGTTTTTCCACATGGCCAAACAGCATTGTTGAGTTACTTCTTAATCCTAGCTCATGTGCCTGACGAGCAGTGTCAAGCCATTCTTCGCCGGAACATTTTCCGATCACTATTTGTTTTCTAGTGTCGGCGTGAAAGATTTCTGCGCCGCCACCTGGAAGCGCGTCAAGCCCTGCGCTCTTCAGCCGTAATAGGACTTCCTTGATAGAGTTTTTTGTCACCCGTGCAATGAAGAATATCTCCGCTGGCGTAAATGCTTTGATCGTGACCTTTGCAAATTCAGCTTTGATTGCTCGCATCATGTTCTCATAGTACTCAAGTCCTAATTTTGGGTGAAAGCCTCCAACGATGTGAAGCTCAGTAGCGCCAAGCTGCTCTACTGCTATTTTTGATCTGGCGACTATCTGATCAGTCGATAACGCATAGGCATCATTTTCGTTGCCTTTTCTGTAAAACGCACAAAGTGGACAGCTGGCTGCGCACACATTAGTGTAATTGAGATAGTATGATGCGGCGAATGTTACAGTGTCGCCGCAGAATTTGCTGCGAATCCTATCTGCGGCTGCTCCTAGGAGGAAAAGGTTTTCCTCATTCATCAGCTGCACTCCGTCGCTGTACGACAACAGCTCTTCTCCGCCGGATAGAGCCTTCTCTAGTGCAGGGGTTCCGCCTGAAACAGTATCAGTTCTTTGCAAAGGATCTTCTTCTGTTTCTATGTATGCTTGAGCAGATCATATAAATCGTTGTCAGGTTCACTGATTGGGAGCTGAAAGAATATATAAATATCATTAAGGTCCCAAAGACCCCGTCAGCATTTGCATCATGATAATAGTAAACTGGTTTCAGATTTTCTGAGTAAATCTGATATTAGCGATATTCTTGACAGCGCTCTTGCAGGCCACCGGCTTGGCCTTAAAGACTGCATCAGGTTGATCAAATCTGACGATGTTAATTCTATGGGCTTTGTAGCAAACATGTTGAGGCGGAGTCTATTCGGTGACACCATCACTTTCATTAATAACATTATCCTTAACTATACTAATGTCTGCATAACTTACTGTAAATTCTGCGCGTTCTATCGCCCGCCAGGGCATGAAGAGTCGTATACTGTGCCGATCAAAGAAATAATCAAGCGCGTTGCTACTTCAAGAGAAATGTTTGGCATCACGCAGGTGCTAATACAAGGGGGTCACAACCCAAACCTCAAGCTGGAGTACTACGAAGACGCGTTCAGAGCGATAAAGCAGAAATATCCCGAAGTGGGAATAAACGGCTTGTCGCCATCGGAGGTAGATATGATTGCCAAGGTCGAGCGGAGCAGTACAAAAGAAGTTATTGCTCGGTTAAAAGATGCAGGTATGGATACCTTTGCCGGTGGCGGTGCAGAGATTCTTGAAGATAGTGTCAAAGAACAGATAAGTCCATTCAAGATAAAGAGCCACGAATGGCTAAGAATAATGGAAGAGGCCCACCACTTGGGCTTGAAGTCAGTAGCCACGATGATGTATGGAACAGTTGAAACAGAAGAGGATCGCGCACGGCACATCATAAAAATAGCGCAGTTGCAGGAAAAGACAGGTGGCTTTATAGTCTTTATCCCATGGAGCTTTGAGCCCAATAAGACACAGATGCAGTCTGAAGGCAAAATAAGGTACGCTTCAGGCGGGCTATCGCTCCTAAAAATGATCGCAATTGCAAGGATAATGTATCATGGTCGTATTAATCACTTGCAGTCGTCGTGGCTTACAAACGGTATCGGTATGGCACAGCTTGCACTCAATTACGGCGCCGACGACTTTGGAGGCACACTCATTGGCGAAGAGGTAGTGAGTGCAACTGGCTCGAGATCAACGGAATTGACATCCGACAGGATAATTGTCGCTATTAAGCGCGCCGGCTTTAGAGCTGCAGAGCGTGATAATTTCTACAAGATCATAAAGTACCATTGAAATACTTGTCCCACTTGTTGTCGACAAGGACTTTTGTTTCGTCGTCAACTACTACAAGCTGCTGGATTTCACGCATGTAGCCTTCATCTCTCCCTTTCGCGGTAGCGTCGATCCCCAGCTTTGAGCCAAGGTTAACAAGAGGCGAGGCAGGGTCAAGCGTGTCTGTTGGGGTATTATTGATAATGACAGTGTCACGAGCAGGATCCGCCCGTGTGGTCAATGCCCAAATCACATCGTTTATGTCATGCACGTTAATGTCGCTATCGACGACTATGAACATTTTAGTCAGCGATAGCTGCCCCATACCCCAAAGCCCCATCATGACTTTTTTAGCCTGACCCGGATAATGTTTCTTTATTGAAATTATCGCGAGTCCTTGGAACCAGCCAGCAGCAGGCATGGAAAAGTCGACCACTTCAGGCTGAAACATCTGAATGAGGGGTAGAAACGAACGCTCAATCACCTTGCCAAGGTATGCGTCTTCAAGTATCGGCTTGCCTACTACCGTCGTGAGGTAAACTGGCCTACTACGTCTCATTATTCCTGTCAAGGTGAACGTTGGAAATGGCTCTGGTGGTGTATAGTATCCTGTATGGTCACCAAACGGCCCCTCCATTCTGATGTCGTTTGGATCAATATACCCTTCAAGCACAATCTCCGCATTTGCTGGCACTTCAAGGTCATTGTCTGTTGTTTTACATTTTACTAGTTTGACACCTTTCTTTCTAATGATGCCGGAAAACAGATATTTGTCGAGTCCTTCCGGAACAGGCGCGACTGCACTAAGGACAGTGGCTGGGTCAGCACCAATCACTATGGCAACTTCAATCTTCTTTTTGTTCTGCTCTTTGATCATCTTATAGTGCTCCGCGCCACGCTTGTGTGTCTGCCAATGCATTATTGCGTGCTTGTCATCGATGATCTGGATACGGTAAACTCCCAAGTTCCGGATGTCGGTTTCAGGATGCTTTGTTACAGTCATGCCAAAAGTGATAAAGCGTCCAGCGTCGCCTGGAAAGGACTTGAGCACAGGCATAGAGTTGAGCGATACCTTGTTGCTGTCTGCTTCAACAACTTCCGTGACTGGTCCATGGTCTACGTAGCGAGGTCCATAGTCACTTATCTCTGACAGCTTGGGTAGCATCTTTAACTTGTTGAGCATGCCTGCGGGAATCTTCATTTTTGTAAGCTCTGTAATGCGCCTTCCAATTTCAGAAAAATCATCTGTTTCAAGCGCTATTTCTAACCGCTTCATACTACCAAATGCGTTGCCAAGTATCTGCATGCTTGACCCTTCGACATTTTCAAAAAGCACCGCTGGCTGGCCTCCGGCATACATCAGCCGTCGCATGATTTCTGCAATCTCCAAGTTAGGACTGACCTTTGTTTTCACTCGCCTAAGCTGGTCTGTCTGCTCTAACGCTTCAACATACTCGCCTAGGCTTTCAAGGGGCAATGCCACAGCTATTCTGGTTATGAAAAATATACCTTTGCATTGTTTCATAATTAGTAAATAGTTTTTGATGCTACCACAAGCATGTCCGATCAAGAAAGGGAGTACGAGGAAGGCGCTCCAGGAACAGAAACTAAGAGAAAGGATGATCCATTAAAAGAATACCGCGAAAAAGAACCCATGACGCCTGCCAAGATAAAGGAGCACGAGCCAACAGCAGTCAAGCGTGAAATGGAAGAAAATATTACTGAACCAGGCCAGACAGGGACAGACGCAGAAAAGGCTCGTGAGATAGCAAGAAGCAAGGGAATGGCAAAAGGAACAGCCGGTGCGGCTGAAACAGGCGACCAGTACGAGCAGGGTGCTGCTGGAGCAAATAAGTAAACTAACCTTTTTTCTTTTTGTTTGTCAACAGAGTCAGAGTATGAAAAATTGATTTTCCAGAAGTACCGACCGAAGTAGGCAATAGTGCAAGCAAAAGATCAGAACTAAGGAATATTGAAGTTGAGCGCACAAAGAAATCAAAGTATACATGAAGGTTGAGTACAAGCAGTAGTTAAATTCGACCGATAAAGACAAAGATGGCAATCTTAATCTAGTCTTAATTTTTTTGTGTGTGTATGTGATAGTCAAATACGATGTTATTCTGTTAACTCAACATGCAAGAACTCAACAACCTTGTCCTGCAAAAAAATGGCAAGGATAAAGATATTGGCAAGACGCTAGCATCTGACAAGTTTCCGAACACCATGGACAGCTTTTGGTTTTCAATCAATCCCGACATCATTATAAGCCCTTTTGACTTTGTCACAGTCAGACACATTTTCAATACAAGAACTATCGGCATGGTAAAAGAGCTTAAAGCTACGGAAGATATCGGAACTGCAGCCAGGGTTGCGGTAATGGCAAATACTGGCATAGAAAAAAACGACTCAGTAAAAACTATTTCTATAGGGATGCCTGTCGGAGCAGCCAAACCTGTCAGGTTTGCCACTCAAAAGGAGGTGATATTTGCCCTCGGAATACCCGAGATGCAAAATCCCATACCTGCAGGAATAATAGAAATGACAAATGGTCTCCAAGTGCCAGTATCACTTGACATTTCATATCTGCTTGGACCTGACACGGCACACGTAAATGCAGCCGGCATTTCAGGCAACTTAAAAACATCGTACCTGTTTTTTCTGCTTCAATCCGCTTATCAGAGACTTGTGAAAGACATACAGGAGGATGTAGCGATAATAATTTTTAACACAAAGGAAGAAGATCTGCTTCACATCGACCAAAGCAAGAAGACCAACAAAAAGACAAAGAAGCTGTTTGACCTACTTGACCTAGATATCAAGCCATTTGAAAATGTCACATACTTTTTACCGAGGGGAAGAGATGGGAGGGCGAACTCTGCTGTTGTGCCTAGCAACTCGAAGACATATTCTTTTGGACTGGAGGATGTATATGACAGACTAGACCTGTTGTTTGGGAGCAACGACGATGGATATAACGTTTCATCGATACTGAACTACATCTATGAGGCGTGGCCGTTGCTCACTGGCAGCAAGCGGATGAGCACGTGGAGCGATCTGCTTGAATTCAGAGGCTACCCTCAGGAGGTGGTGGCGCACAAATCCACGCTCCTTCGCTTCCTTGGTCATGTCCAGAGGTTCCGCAAGTCGCCCATGTTTATTGACAAGAAAGTAACAAGCAGGTACCTTGGGAAAGAGATAAAAAAAATCAGACGCAGCGACGTTTTTGTCATTGACATATCCATGATACCGACTCTACAGGAACAGGGGTTCGTAGTAGGAGACGTAATGAAGAGCATCGACGAGTTGTATTCTTCAAGGCAGAGCGGCAAAAAGCCGAAGTACATTTTGATTTTTGTTGACGAGATCAATAGGTTCATCCCACGGTCTGCACACAATATATCGGCTGTAGCTGAGCAGGTAATGAGGACCGTAGTCGCCGGCAGGTCACGTGGCACAATCCTGTTCTCTGCTCAGCAGTTCAAAAGCACTGTCGACCCAGCATTGCACGAAAACACGGGTATGCACATAATTGCCAAGCTAGGCATGTCTGAACTGTCGACGCCACATTATTTGATGATAGACGAAAGCACAAAGGCTAACATAGTCAGACTAAATAAGGGTGAGCTTGTGATGGTGCATCCTGCCTTTCTACAGCCTATCAAGATCGTATTTCCAAAAGCCCCATTCAAGACCGGCTAGGCATCCTTTAGGAACTTGTCCGTGTTCTTACGGACAAGTGGTATTATCTTTTCCATTATTACCTCGTGCGCGCTCCGAGCTGCCTCTACGTCAAATGATAGCAAGAGCACATAATAGAGTCGGCTGTTCTCGTCAGCAATGGG
The DNA here is from genome assembly GCA_964464485.1 of uncultured Nitrososphaera sp. Lineage (GTDB taxonomy): Archaea > Thermoproteota > Nitrososphaeria > Nitrososphaerales > Nitrososphaeraceae > Nitrososphaera. Next base: position 328 of record CAYXGH010000059.1, on the reverse strand, counting down.
AATAGTTGCCCTGACGAGCTTGGCATAGTTTGACATGGCGTAATTGATCTTGCCGAGCATGTACTCCCACCTAAGGCGCGTATATTGGCGAGTGGCTGCGGTGATTGCATACTGCGCTCGTTCCTCAGGATTGAGCAGTGGTTTGAGGCCCTTCCGTTCTGATATTGCCACAAGGTGGCCGTCTCCGTCAGCAATGCCGGCAAACCTGATCGACTTGTCAAGGGTAATCACCTTGTCGCAAAATTCCTGAAAGAATGGCTTCATTTAATTTATCTTCAAAAGCTAAGTATATTTGATTTTCGTACAGACTTAGGCTCTGTTAACTTAA
>CAYXGH010000058.1:0-7542 GCA_964464485.1 uncultured Nitrososphaera sp. | reverse complement strand
TCCAACAAAATCATCTGGAATGGAAAGTAAGTCGATCATTCTTAATGTATCACAGCCGCAAAAGGCCTCTCTACTATTAGCTTCTTGCATATAGTTTTTGTGCTTTTGTAGATTTCAATGTCATTAGTTGTGTATATCATCTTATTCTCTTATATTTCGAACCGCAGAAGATCTTTTAAGGTGATTGAATACACTATAGGCGACAAGGTCTGAATAGTCTTCTTTTCTATCTGCTTTATTGGCGATAATAGCATAAAGAGTGCTGTTATCAGGCCTATGTTTGTTATATTAGAGCCAAAGATGTCACCTAATGTTATGCCAACGTTATCTGATTCGATGAGAATGTAGCAACGGTGATCTCCGGCATAGATGTCGATAGTGCAACTATGAAAATCCAGCAGTAAGCTCTCGCTTATTCCGACTATCTTAGAGAATTAGGCTATAGACTCAACTGCAAATATTGCGCTCGGCTAAGATGCCAAGGAATGCCGACAGAAGTAAGAAAGATGTCAATACAATAGATTCAGTCATGGTAGCATCGAAACATCACAGTCCATTTCACAAAACACATCTTGCACGGTTCCAAATAGTTACCCTCAATCATAATCAATAACTGTCTGGTATATTACATTCAAAAAAAGCTAGTGAATGAGCATTACAGGACACTTTGCTCTCTCAGATACTGTCCTAGCTACACTTCCTATGGCTCGAATCTTGGAAATCCCTGTTAGTCCAGTGGTTCCCATAACAATTAGCTTAACTCTTTCTTGTTTAGCAAATTCAAGTATTTTATCACTAGGATGACCCACGACCACTTTCAATTCAGCTTTGCATCCTGTACTTTCGATCTCTTTTTCTTGGTTTCGAGCATCTTTATGGCTTCTGCCTTCAGCTCCTGATAAATCTCCTTTAGATATTCATGAGTACTCGCTATGTCGCCAGTTATTTTAGAGCGTATGGGACGATCAAACATTATTCGAGGAAGAATAATATCAGGAATTACACTTAAAATAGTTAGTTTGCATTTAGACATCTTGGCAATCTTTGTAGCATGTGATAGTGCCCTATCTGACGCAGCAGAGCCGTCATGAGGAACGACTGTTAGTGAAAACAATTCACTATTACTGTCATACTTCGTAGACATGATGATATGATATGAAACAACAACAATCACGATATTTATCTGATTTAAATGCTGTGAGTTGCGCTGCCTAACGTGAATGAATGTGCGGTTGCTATATGTAACCTTTAAGAATTATTATTAATTGTTGGACTTGTCATTTTATAGCTGTTAACTGCTCGGTGTTCTTTTGTAAATAATACACTGGTTAATTTACTACAGATTTCTTCTCAACATGATCGTTATTGGTTCTCCTACTGTTTATCGTAGATATGCAGCCGGTACTACTGCCACCACCACCACCACCACCATTCATCTGCGCAGTTGCGAAGTTGCGTTGAAAATGCAGGTTTTGATCGAAATGTTCTGATATAGACCAATTCAATGAATCTTTATGTTCCTCGTCGTTTCCCTTCTCTTGAAATGAATATAGTCTGAAAATTATAGCAAGGTTTTTGCAAATGCTTAATTGCAAAATGCCTAAATGATTGTCAATGCATAAACCAGTTCCAACAATGCATCGTCATTTCAGGATTTTGCTAGCATCAATATTCATCGGGATAGCCATAGTACTTTCTATAGTTTCGCTACCGTCTGCCACGATGAATGCATTTGCCTTGCACACCTTCGGCTGAACGTATGTTGTAGACATTGTTCCGGGCTCCGCACAACAAGAAAGCTTCTACCATTACTTCCCGCCTTTAATTGCAGTTCCAACAAACACCGAAGTTTCATGGTTCAATGGCGACCCTGAAGAGCCACATATACAGTAACCGGCGGAAGACCAGTAGAGGAAAATGCGGGGATGCTATTTAATTCCAGGGTAATGCCGTATGAATACTTCTTTCAAAATGAATTCAATGTTGCTGGAGATTATCCATAGTAGTGCATGATTCACCCATGGAGATTTGGCGTAGTACACGTAAGTGACTAGCTGGAAGCAGGAAATAATTTTGAATTCTCAACTGGAACAGGTGTAAGCAGCTGAAAGCTATCACAATTCGACAGAAACCTGCTAAAAGTTGAACCCACTACGGTTGCCTTAGAAGAGTCAACACCGGCAAGCTATTATTTTACGATGTTCAATATGGAAACGCAAAGAACGGTGTATTCCAACTTCTTCCCATCAACTAACAATTTGCTTATAGAACTCATATCTAGTGACTATGACCAGACAGACACGTACGGTCCAGACAGGGCATATACTATCCATTCGACGCCAGGTGCATACCACGTGCAGGACAACTTTATCGATCCCGGTGTATACAGACTCGGTGTGTCAGTAACAGCCGTAGATGGCCAACCTTTGGAACAGATATCAGCTGATCAATTTGAGATAGAAGTAACAGAATAGGCAAAAAATGTGATTGAAAAATAGAAGAGCGAAAGATGCTCTGCAACTCCTCCTTTTTCTCTTTTTTTAAATAACGAAAATACTAGCTTTAACAGTCAATATACTTATTCTTCTAGTTATATCATACGAAAATATTTCCGCACACATTGAATGAACTGATCTCATCACTGGGTTTGTGGCTTATTGTCAGAAATAAGCTCAGCTACCCGGATCGCATTTTGGATTAAATATTATTATTAGGCATTTTGCATCTCTAACATTATGGCAAACTACGAAGCATTAAAAACAAGCCTGCAAAAGAATGGCGAAGTCATGATCAGGCTAGATACGGGCGAGAAGATCGAATTGCATACGCACAATGTAAAGTTTGATGATTCCACAAAGGAAATAGTGGTTGACTCTGGCACTGAAACATATTGGATAGGTGCTGATAGAGTGTCCTACTATTGGATTCACAAAGAGGGATTTGAAAAAGAAAAATAGCAGTAGTCATCACCATCCATTTGATTATATCGGCAGCGGACTTGTCAGATCTGTCTCTATATTAGGCAAGAACACTATATCAAAGGACTGCACTGAATTAAGACTTGGGATGAGAGGAGTTTGAGGAGCTGGACACTTCCAAGTAATAGAAAGGCGGCTAGGTGTTCAAGTTGTAGACTACCCAATAGAAGATATACATCATTCAAAGGAACGATGCAAGAAGGTGGCTATGGTGCAGGGCAGGTAAAGACCTGAGACATGGAAACATTTGAACTAGAATCCTACAAGCCAGAAAAGCTTTTCCTTTAAATCCATGAAAAGAAGATGAAATGCAGGGTGTTGTTTGCTTCTACTTATTAAACCAAAGAGCCGCAATTGGCCATTTCTCAACGCAGCAGAAAAGAAAAAATTTTAACTTAACATCTCAAGTACTGGAAATTGTTGTCGCAGGTATATGGATATATTTGAATAGTCCAAGGGAATTTACGTGATCGAAGAATTTTTGAAGGCAAGTAACAGAAAATATGATAGGATAGTAGAATTAGAGGATGGTTGCAATCTGCAATATATACGACCAGATTTTGCATGATACCCAAATCTCCTAAAGCGAGAGATAACGTACATTGGTGGCGGATCAACCATAGTTCTTGATGGAAAGTACTTCATCAACTTTAAGCGCGAAAATGAGATTCATGATAGGTCATTAGAGCCTGAATTTTCTGAAATCTGGCAAAACTATTGGCTTTTAGAGGCACCGTTGACTTGTCGTTGGCTACGTTTCTACCCATAATTTCATTAGCAGATGATGAGTTGACGGAACCCTTCATGACAAAGCCAGCATCGATAGACCGATTGGGCAAGGTCATCAAAGATGCATTGCCAAGCGCATATGATGCGGAAGCATATAGGGTGAGGAGCTAATCCGCAGCTCCGCCGCAGGCACAAAAACCGTATTCATCTATTCTTGAATTACAAATGGGGCAATAACCGAAACGATCGTAATCAACATCCCAAGGCTCTTTTCCATACATTGCCAGATGGACGTCTATCTCCTTCGGTATCTGATCGGGATGGGGCAGCATTGCCTGTCAATACAAACACTCAAGTTCATAAAAGACTTTCTGCGAGCTTTTCAATAGTTAGATGGATCTAGACAAATCGAGCCTGAAACCAAGACGATCTTTATAGGATGTGAATGCATTGTGATGCAGAACGGCTCTGTTAAGGACTCTATTACCAATTTTCACAGCCAAAATAGCTAAAAAATTCCAGTCTAATTGGGGATAACAAGCGTGTCGGCTCGTATAAAAATTGGAGGAAAAGGATAGCATGTAGAGTGCGTATGAATAACTAGCAAGCTGGCAATCTACTAGAAGCTCCTATCTTTTATGTTGGATGTAGCCTTGACCACATTCAATTTTGTCTGCATCTTGATATTAACGATCCATGAGCCTAAGAAAAATACCGCACCCACAATAACAACAAGAGGGCCGGCAGGTATTGTCCCTCCTATCGAAGCCGAAATAACTATCCCAAGAACCGAGCTGGCCATACCAAAGATTGAACTCATTATCGCATATCTGGTCAGGTTAGCCGCACCGTTTCTTGCAGCGGCCGCGGGGAGTATCACGAGCGCTCCGACAAGGAGCGACCCGGCGAACTTGATACCAACGGCTATCACAAGCGAGACTAGGAGCAGGTAGACTAGTTCCACATGTGAGGGATTTATTCGGAGCGACACGGCTAGCTCTTCAGAGACTAGGCTGAGGACGACTTTTTGGTAGATTTTTCTTACTACGAGTATTGCAAAGACTGAGATGGCGCTTGCAAGCAAAGCGTCGAGCATAGAAATATTGCTTATGTCTCCAAAGAGTGCTTCCAAAAGTTCTGTCTCTGGAGTTATCAGAATTCCGATTGCGAGGGCAAAAACAACAAGCACACCGATGATGGCCTCTGCTGCAAGGCTGGTGCTTCTCTTGAGATACCATGTGATGATAGAGGCTGCAAAGATAAACGCAAATGCTCCCAAGAATGGGTTGAAGCTGAAGACGATCGCAAGGGCAAGTCCCGGCAGAGCGACATGGGAGAGGGCATGTCCAATCAAGGCCATCTTCTTTAGGAGCATCAAAGAGCCCAGGTAGCCTGCAGAGAGACCTACGAATGCTCCTGTAATTACGCTGAAAATTAGAGATTCACTCATGACGGGTACCTAACCACCATGGTGCTCGTGTGGCCTCCAATGGGCTGCCTCTATGCCGAATACTTCTTGGATAAGCTGTGGATCGCTTGTGACCTTCTTCGACTCTCCAAAGAAAACGACTCTGTTCTTTAACGCAAGAGTGTAGTCCGTGTAATGGTTCATTGTATGCACATCGTGGGTAACAAGGAGAGTTGTTATACCGAGCTGATTTTGCAGCCTGTTGAGCGTCTCGTAGATCAGCTCGGCACTACCTATGTCCACTCCAGTCGTTGGCTCGTCGAATAGAAGGATGTCCGGATTATCTACTATGGCCCAAGCTATCAGCACCCTTTGTAACTCTCCGCCGGAAAGGATATTCATGCCCTTGTCCAGCGTTTCATTGCTGTCAAGACGGACTGAGCTTAGGCATCCGGCTAGGTTGCTCTTGCATTTTATGATCAGAAAGTCTCTAACCGACATGGGGATGTCACCGACTGCAAAGTGCTGTGGAACGTAGCCTATTCTTGTCCCTTCATGTCATTCTATTTTGCCTTCGTAGGGGATGACTCCAAGCAAGGCCTTCAAGAGGATGCTCTTGCCAGAGCCATTTGGGCCAACAATAGCGAGCGTGGTTCCTCTCTTCACCGAGAAGTTGACTTTGTCCAAAATGAGTTTATTGCGGGCTCTTACTGTCAAGTCTGTAACTCTGAGTATGGCATCGTCGTCAAGTTTAGAGTCTTGTGTGTATTGCATGGTGGTCCTCTAACGCGGAACCGTGCTTCGGGAAGAGCCAACGCTTTCCTAGGCAAGCACGAAACCTATTCCTCGTGCGATCACCACTACTATAAAGATTACAATTGCGACGGTGATGGGCTCCGAATGAAACGATTGATTCATGCACTTGCGCTGTGCTAAAGTATCCAAGGTACTTTAGCCAGCCGAGAACCTTGAATGAGATACTGCAATTCTTTGCCATGGAGACTTGGCTTTATGATAGCAGACCAATAATAGGCGAGGTCTACCGAGAAATAGTAAACCAGGTTTACAAGGATAATTTGCTTATAAGAAATGAAATGCGCGTAGGTAATGATTTGATCAATCTTGCAAACATTACAATGCCTGTTTTGGACATCGTGGGCGAGAAGGACGACCTGGTACCGCCACAGACAAGTAAATCGATAATCAACACAGTGGGCAGCAAGGACAAAAAATTGATAAAATTTCCAACTGGACATGTTGGTCAATGCATCTGCAAGTGCGGCTGCAGATATGCATATGCTTCGCAAGAGGGGTAGGTCATTTTTGTAGGACTTTTTGGACGAGGGCTGAAGCTTGGCTTGGTTTCAATGCCGACAAGGGCGTATAGGCTGATTGGTTCCTATACTGGCAATCTAATGGAACTGGTAGAGTTGGTATCGCTAGCCAAGGGAGGCGTTATCAAGACTGTAATTTCACATCGCTTCAAACCGGAACAGGCCACCGACGCCTTGATTATGTTAAAGAAGTGAAAGGTCACCGGCAGAGCTGTGATAAATCCATAGTAAACAGCCAACACCAACAACTAATTCCTTTTTATGTGTTTACCGGAATAATAGTCTCCGATAGTACTAATGCTCTTAGATCATGCGATGATACTATCTGGAACTATGCGAGAAGAAAATACTCTATAACTTCGCTCAATGCAGGATGTGAGCCGTAAACAAGACCGGATTTTGCCTAGTATCCATATCCTGTAAAGCAAAGTATAATGTTTGTTGGTGACGGATCGGCCGTACTTCTTGACGGCATCATTCTATTAGTTTCAAGCACTAAACTCTGCTATATCCTCTTTTCGGCTTCTTTGCCTTTATGCATACAAATCCCAATGATTCTTCCTTGTTCCAGCGTCGGGCCTCTTCTGCAATTTCTTGTTCGTTTGGTCCATACGACAGAGCCCCGCTCACCTTGACAATCCTTATACCAAAAGATTCCATCATATTGCAAATGTCGGATACACTGTAGAATCTTGCCTCGCGATAAAACCTCTGTTTCCTTGATTTCTTTTTTCTGTAATGCAGTCCCCAAGGCGATTCTGCCGGTATTTCGCAAATAACTATACTACCTCCACCCCCAAGTACTCTGAGACATTCAGCAATCACAACTCGGGGTTTTGCAAGAAAGCTAAATGTATTTACCATAGTTATACAATCAAAGACGCCGTCAGCAAACGGGAGATATTCGCCTACGGCCTGAGCCATCCTTACTCGCTGTCCTCTGCCCTTTTCAAGGAGAATCCTGAGCATAGGCCATGAAGGATCTACAACGGATTTGTTAGCTGCAATCGCGCTCGCAAATATGCCTGTTCCGACTCTGATATCAAGAACTTTTCCCGTCAGGTTCATGTCTTGAAGCAAGTGCAATTCCGAT
>CAYXGH010000057.1:3118-7662 GCA_964464485.1 uncultured Nitrososphaera sp. | reverse complement strand
TCTGACGATGCTACTAAATCCAAAAGTTATCCGACGTAATTTGGCGGTTCTAAATCTGACGTTTTTTGAAGAGAGCCGAACAGTTTTAGCCTAAAAAGCTTTAGAGAGTAAACACTACTGTAGTAAAATAGCATGATATGTAAGCTTAGCTTGAGAGATGATAATAGTAGAAGAGTTGTCAACCACAACGATGATGATAAAATGTCGAGATTGCGGTCACGAGCACCCATCAGCTATCCAAATGGACACGTCTGATTTTAGAACTGCAAAGATTCATGAGAAGAGGGAACAGTGCCCTAAATGTGGCAGTGTATCGCCATACAATAAGTCTGATTATTTCTTCCTGTAACAATGATGTGCTCTGGGGTTTATGTCCTGACTGTTTACAGTCTTCAAGAGCAGTGGTGTCCCTATAGGTTTACAGAGCCCTATCATGGAACACGCAGCTAGTACACCCTTGGAAATGGCTTTCCTAGGGCGGCATATTTACAAATATTTTTTCTCGTTGGCCTTATAACTGTCATATAAGTTATTTGCTAAGATGCATGGACTAGATCTTATGTGCAAAAGAGCGATTTAGCTCCAGATTTTTTCCTTGAATGTCCACTTCTTGTTGAGCAAGAAGTTTCCCACAGATGCCGCAGCAACTGCCAAGATCAGCGACCACGCATATTCCATTTCGTAGTTTTCGACTAGCGCATACACTAAAAGAAGCTGGATAATGGCGCCAAGCGAGCTAAAGCCAATAAACATGCCAAATTGTATTCCAGTCTCTTTCACGTTGAATTCTCTGTCTTCAAAAGTCCATAGCTTGTTAAGGAAAAAGTTGGACGTCATCGAAATTAGTATGCCAATGATTGTCGAGTATAGATACCATACGTTCGGAGCCAGTATGTTAAAAAGTAGAGAAGCGATATAGTTGACAAGCAGCCCAGTAGCACCGACAGTATAGAACCTTCCTGCCTTTGAGAGAAAGCGGACAGACGTGCGCCTTTCCTTTTGCCTCATCGACTTGCCGTAGCGATACAGGCGCATAACAGCGCTAAGGTAGTCAAACATCACCCCGATGTCAAGCTTGCTCTTTCCTATGCTTCTGTTAGTGAATGTGTAAGGTACCTCTTTAACTCTGGCACCCTTTGTCTTGACCAAAATTTCAAGTAGCATTTTGTAGCCTATTGCGTCGAACTTGACGTCGTCGATGATGTCTCGCCTGAATGCAAAGAACCCTGATACTGGATCCTTTACTTCTATGCCAAGTCCATATTGAGCTATCTTAGTCGCGCCCTTGCTCATAAGTCTGCGCTTAAATGGCCAGCCGATTATGGATCCCCCCTTTATGTATCGTGACGCAACTACTATGTCGCAGTTTGAGTCTTGCAACGCTTCAATTATAGATGGAATTATCTGAGGAGGATGAGAAAAGTCGCCGTCCATGACGACTAACAAATCGCCTGTAGCAGACTGCACCCCTGCAACTATCGCAGAGCTGAGACCAAACTTGCCCTCTCGCCGAATAATCTCAACATGTAATTTCTTGTTATTGTTATTGGAAATGTTCTTTGCATGCAGGCTAGCAATCTCTGCAGTACCGTCAGGGGAGTTGTCGTCGACCACTATTATTTCTGCTGCTGCATATAGAGAAAGCGTTTCGGCTATTGAGTCAAGCATTCTGACTATGTTTTGCGATTCGTTATAAGTTGGAACAACTATTGACAGTTTCGCCTTGCTGGGCTTGACCATCTCCTTCTGCCTTGGCAGATCCACGAGCCTCTCTTTGTGGGCAGGGATATAAAATATTTGGTTAACCCTGCTATCATAGCAAACCAAAGATCCAGCATAATGCCCAAGGTAAAAGAGATACAAAAAATGGCCAATTATTCTAAATGGATCTCTATGTACTATTCCAGTTTGCAAGCAAATAAGTTGTATGTTCTATGCATGCACTCGAATGGCCGCTGTTAATGCCGTCATGACTCTGCTAATCCTCAATGCATGCCTATTCTACTGCACCTAGATTGAAGCGTCGTCCTATTTTTGGTCTGAAATTCCTAGTACAGTAATTGCAAAAGGCAATGGTCCTTTGCCTGCTGGTTGCATGAGCACTGCTTGAAATGAGGATTTTGCACTATCAACTATCTCAAGCTTCATCCTCATATGAGAATAGATTGATACGCTGCTGCCCAAGTATTCGCGTTGCTGCCAGGGAACGACTGCCTGTGCAACATTCCGGCCGGCCTGATCTATCAGAGTTATTGGAGGCGCAGTTCTGACCATGTTGGTGACCACAATAGCACAGCCTGAACTTATCGCCAAGAGTGCAAGCTCATGCAAGTACTTCATCAATGCTCGGTGGCGTTCAGGTCCAGCATATTCTGTGGAGAAGAGAGATGTCAGGCTATCGACAATAACAAGTGTGGGTTGTACCTCTAAGATTTTCTTTGTTGCATTCCTCTGGTCGATTGTTGTAAACGCTCTTACGTAAGTAATTTTTTCAAGTGCTGATTGAGAACCAGAGATCTCCATTATCCGCTCAGGTCGGAATGTTCCCGCGGTATCAATAAACAAAGTGCTGGCGGCATCTTTCGCACAGTTTGCACTAAGAGTAAAGCACAGCTGCGACTTGCCAGAACCGCTCTCACCGTATATATCAGTAATCATGCCTGTACGTATTCCTCCTCCAAGTAGGGCATCTATCGCCCTTGACCCTGTAGAGATACTCGCCATCATTTGTATTATACAACTAGTTGTTTTGTTGTATTACCTGCTTATCAATTTGTGGGCAAAGGAACCTTTTTATTCGAGCCACGATTTTTTCAACCGTAAAGTGATTAGCTAGATTGTCTTCTTCGCCGTCATCGCAACAGCAACCAAAACGCCCTCTCTCTACACTGCAGCGAGCAATTAACCGGAAAGTTGCGGTTAGACTAAAAAGCGAGATAGAGTACAAGGGCAGGATGAATAATGTTGATTCTTATATGAACCTGATACTTACTGATGCCGAGGAGTTTAACGGCTCCGTTGCGCTTGCAAACTATGGCAAAGTTGTGATAAGGGGCAACAATGTCCTTTTCATCAAACTGGAAAAAGAATTCTAGTCATGATAAAGTACCGAAGGTGGTGGCAGCTGGCAAATGGCAAAAAGATGGCTGTTCTCGTCTGAAAGCGTAACTGAGGGTCACCCCGACAAGGTATGTGACCAGATATCAGACGCAGTTCTTGACGAATTTTTGCGGCAAGACCCTGATTCAAGGGTTGCCGTAGAGTCAATGATAACATCCGGAATCGTCTTTGTCGCAGGCGAAGTGACCTCAAAAGGCAGAGCGGATGTGCAGAAAATTGTCCGTGACACTATCCGAACAATAGGGTATGACAGGCGAGAATACGGTTTTGATTATGATTCATGTTCAGTTCTTGCATCACTTCATGAGCAGAGCCCCGACATTTCGATAGGTGTAAGTGCAAGCGCAGACAAGGAGCAGGGGGCTGGAGACCAGGGACTGATGTTTGGATTTGCAACGAACGAAACACCAGAACTAATGCCTCTCCCGATCACGGTCGCGCATCAGCTGTCAATGACCCTTGCACGGGTAAGAAAGAAAAAAGAGCTTAGTTGGGTCCGCCCAGACGGAAAGTCCCAAGTATCTGTTGTCTATGAAGATGGAGTGCCAAAACGCATCGACTCTGTAGTTATTTCTACACAGCATTCCCCGGACATCAGCATGAGCCAGCTTCGTGAAGAAGTCATTAACAAGGTTATAAAACCAGTCTGCGACAGCTGGATCGACAGCCAGACAAAGTTTCTTGTCAATCCAACCGGTAGGTTCGTGATAGGCGGCCCGCCAAGCGACACAGGTCTTACCGGAAGAAAAATAATTGCGGATACATATGGCGGCATGGGGAGGCATGGAGGAGGCGCATTCTCTGGTAAGGATCCTTCAAAGGTAGACCGGTCAGCCTGTTATATGGCAAGATATGTAGCTAAGAACATAGTAGCGGCAGGGCTGGCAGAAAAGTGCGAAGTGCAAGTTGCATACGCAATAGGCGTGGCAGAACCGATCTCTATCATGGTTGAAACTTTTGGAACGGCCAAGATGCCTGAGGAACAGATAGAGGGCTTGGTCAGAAAGAACTTTGATATGAGGCCCGCAGGAATAATAAGGACGCTCGATCTCAAGCGTCCTATATACCAACAAACTGCAGCCTATGGCCACTTTGGAAGAAACAATCCAACCTTTACGTGGGAAAAGGCAGACAGACATCTCTTCTGATCTTATATGCTAAATTTACATTGAGGCCAAAGACTAATGATATTTCTATCTGCTTATTTCGTCCGCCATCACCGCCTCATTAGCAAGAGACCTCTACGCTAGTAATAACGGGTTTTGCCTCTTTTGTTGTATTTATGATGTAATAGAGCAATAATCAATAGTACATGGAAGCGAAGGTGTACTTTTGCACAGAATCTGATAGCATTGGTACTATTCTAAGAGCTCAAAAAATTAGTAGGCAGGCATTAGATACCATCTATGAGTTAGTTTGGCAAT
>CAYXGH010000057.1:0-3018 GCA_964464485.1 uncultured Nitrososphaera sp. | reverse complement strand
ACAAAAAAGAGGCCACAGAAAAATATCCCCCGGCGACATCATCCAGATTGATAATGTTTTTTATATGGTCAGCCAAGTTGGTGCAAGACAAATAGAACTTACTGATTAGAAAGCGTTCAAAGATCCGGGATATCAAATAAAGTAGGATCGAATAGCAATGCTAGTTCCAGCTAGCGTAATTGCAATACATATTGATTGCCGTACCTCAATTCTAAATGCTGTAAAGAATATAGTTTCATATAAAAGGGGCAAACTTCCATGTAGGATTCTTCGCTATTATATGCTTATTTAAATTGCACTAAATAAGATTGAAAAGACTAATTAGTAGTTGCGTGCCAGTACAAGGCAGGCAGACAAAGATTTTATGAGTCAGAATAATAACATTGTATCACTAAAGGTTCTCGAAGCCTATACCCGAGATGTCGGCAGGGGCACGGCAAGAATTGACTATGATACTATGGGTTCTTTAGGAGTAAGCACAGGCGATATTATAGAAATAAAGGGCAAACGAAGGACAGTTGTCAAATGCTTACCACTTTACCCTTCTGATGAGGGAAAAGGAATCGTCAGGCTAGATGGCTTGGTAAGAAATAATGCCGGCATAGGCATAGGAGATACCATAAACGCAAGGAAGGTCAAGGCTGTCCCGGCTGAGAAAGTGGTTATATCTCCACTTGAAGCGATACCGCCAATTGATGAGCGCTATCTAGCGGATGCTCTTGAAAGCGTGCCCCTGATCAAGGGTGATAACGTAATGGTTCCATATTTTGGTGGAAGGCTGACATTTCAGATAATAGGGATAACACCGCCCCCTGCTGTTGATACTGCTGCAATTGTTACCAACAAGACCACATTCACCATAACTGAAAAGGATGAGGCATTACGAGGGATGCCTCAGGTATCTTACGAGGATATAGGCGGCCTAAGAGATGAAATGCAAAAGGTCAGAGAAATGATAGAGTTGCCGCTAAGACATCCAGAAATATTTGAAAAACTTGGGATAGAAGCCCCAAAAGGTGTACTCCTTTTCGGTCCTCCAGGCACCGGGAAGACATTATTAGCCAAGGCAGTTGCAAGTGAGAGCAATTCTCACTTTATCAGCATATCAGGACCTGAAATCATGAGCAAATTCTATGGAGAATCAGAGGCGCGATTGAGAGAGATATTCAAAGAGGCAAGAGAGAAAGCGCCAACCATTATTTTCATCGACGAGATCGACTCTATTGCTCCAAAAAGAGAAGAGGTAATGGGAGAAGTTGAGAGAAGAGTTGTTTCGCAAATGTTGTCACTTATGGATGGGCTTGAAGGCAGAGGCAAAGTCATTGTTATTGCTGCAACTAATAGGCAAAATGCACTTGATCCTGCTTTGAGAAGACCTGGGAGATTCGACAGAGAAATTGAGATTAAAGTACCAGACAAGAATGGACGTTTGGAGATTCTTCAGATTCATAGCCGTAACATGCCCCTTGACACAGACGTAGACCAGAAGAAAATAGCAGCAGTTACACATGGTTTTGTCGGCGCAGATTTGGAATACCTTTGTAAAGAAGCAGCCATGAAGTGTCTTCGAAGATTGTTGCCAGACCTCAATCTAGAAGATGAGAAATTGGCGCCAGAAACACTCGACAAGCTGATTATAACGCAAAATGATTTTAATCAAGCAATAAAGGACGTCATGCCTTCCGCCATGAGGGAGGTCTTCTTGGAATCTCCTGACGTAAAATGGGAAGATATTGGAGGGCTTGAAGGAGTAAAAAGAGAATTGCAGGAAGCAGTAGAATGGCCGCTCAGATACCCTGACCTATATGCAAAGATAGGTCACACCGTCCCAAAAGGTATCTTACTGCATGGACCATCAGGAACAGGCAAGACTATGCTCGCAAAGGCTGTAGCAACAGAATCTGAAGCTAATTTTATATCAGTAAAGGGACCTGAACTTTTGAGCAAGTGGGTTGGTGAATCTGAGCGCGGAATTCGCGAGATCTTTCGGAGAGCGAGGCAGGCAGCTCCGTGTGTTGTCTTCTTTGACGAGATCGATTCAATTGCGATGGCAAGAGGAGGAGGAATTGGAGGCGAGATGGGTGGTGGCAGTATAGGAACGAATGATAGGGTAATATCGCAGATCCTCACTGAGCTAGATGGAATAAGCGAATTACACGGAGTCGTTGTGCTTGCAGCTACCAACAGGCCAGATATGATTGATACAGCCTTATTGAGGCCTGGAAGATTTGATAGAATAGTATTTGTACCAAATCCTGACAGAAGAACAAGAAAGAGAATACTTGAAATCTATGCTACCGACAAGCCGATAGGAGCAGACGTCGATCTGGAGAAAATAGCAGATATAACAGATGGTTTTAGTGGAGCTGACGCCACCGCCATAGTAAATACTGCTGTGTCCCTTGTGCTACATGAATATCTGGCAAAGTACCCGACACCAGAAGAAGCAGCAAAGCATGCATCAGAAGCACATGTGATGATGCGTCACTTTGAAGAGGGTGTAAAGAAGATAAGAACTCAAAGAGAGAGGAAGCCTGAAGAAACGAGAGCGCTGTCATATTATCGATAGTACTGGAAAAAAGAGAGGTCTTGCTGCTCTCACTCCCTGACTCTTCCTGGTATGCAGGTCCACATCTTCATATTCTCTAGAGACGTGAGTAATCCATATGAAGTCCACCCCCGTCGAGAATAAAATTCCTAGCTTTCCAGCTACTCCCCAGATCTAAAACATCACTATGCATAACGCATATTGACGTCATGAGATGGTTGCAAATGCAAGTCCAAGTGTGCATCATAGTCATTAGACATTCTCAGCGGATTGGGGGCTTTTGAGTCGTTAGCCGATTATCTGTGTTTGTTATCAAAATATTTGCCGGTTTTACACAATTTTCACGGAATAGAAAAAATTAAAGGCCGTACCTAATGCCCACGGCTCTGTTTCAGACTCTATACATCCAATATTCTATTTGTTCATTCTGAGCACATCTACTTGGCCACTGTGTAGCCAATCCTTCAGCT
>CAYXGH010000056.1:0-7674 GCA_964464485.1 uncultured Nitrososphaera sp. | reverse complement strand
ATGTAATATTATGGGTTGACAGTCAAATATGGATTCCTTAAGTTAACAGAGCCCTACAAGTAGTTCAAGATTTTTATAAGCCAGCGAGGGATTGTGGCTTCATACATGAAGGAAAAAGGCGGCGAGTTTGTCTGGTTTGATGGCAAGCTCGTGAAATGGGAAGACGCCAGAGTTCCAATCTATACACATGCCCTCCATTACGGCACGGCGGTCTTTGAAGGTATACGTGCCTATGCAGCAAAGAACAACGTCTACATTTTCCGGCTGGAAGACCACATGAAGCGACTTCACCGCTCTGCCCGGGTTTACTCAATTTCGCTCAAATATTCTCCACGGGAACTTGCAAATGCTACAGTCGAGCTGTTGCAAGAGAACAAGGTCAAAGAGTCATGCTATATTCGCCCACTGACATTTGTAGGCCTGCACGGTATTGACCTTAATGTGACAAAGGACTCGCCGACTCATACTGTTATAATCACATTTCCGTTTGCAAAATACTTTAAGGACGAAGGCATCAGGGCATGTGTCTCTTCGTGGAGGCGCATCCATGACAGTATGACCCCCCCACTTGCCAAAGCTGCAGGCAACTACCTCAATTCAATTCTGGCAACACAGGAGAGCAAGCGCAACGGTTATGACGAATCGATTCTGCTTGACTTGTACGGCAACGTAAGTGAGGCTTCTGGCGAAAATATTTTTGTTGTCCGGCATCACAATATCTATACACCATATTTCGCCGATTCAGCCCTTGAAGGGATAACGCGTGAAACTGTCATGACGATAGCAGAGGACTTGGGCTACAAGGTCATCGAGCGTCAGCTAGCGAGGACTGAACTGTATATGGCTGACGAAATATTCCTTACCGGCACTGCAGCAGAGATAGTCCCAGTTACCAGTATAGATTGCCACCTTGTAGGTAGCGGAAAGGAAGGGCCGTTGACAAGGGATATCCGTGAAATGTATGCCAAGATAGTGTCTGCCGAAGCCAAAGAATACATGGAGTGGTTGACCTCTGTATGGTAGGCACTACCACCAGCAGTAACACTAGAATTGCCATTATAGGTGTTGGCGGGTGGGGCAAGAACCATGCAAGAGTGTTGAAGGAGCTTGATTGCCTGGCAGCAGTGTGCGATCTTGACCTTGCTAGGGCTAAGGAGATTGCAAGCAGGCATGACGCACAGGCATATTCTGCAATCGACGAAATGCTAGAAAAGGAACGACTTGACGGTTGTCTAGTGTGTACGCCTACAAACACGCACGCAGCTGTGGCCAAGAAGGTTATAGAACATAGCATTAACATATTTGTTGAAAAGCCACTGTCATTCTCTTCCAAAGAATGTGAAGAAATGACACAGATGGCGGAAAAGAAAAAGCTAATTCTGACATCTGGCTACGTCGAGCGATTTAACCCTGCTGTTAGCGACACGCGCAAGCTCGTAGAGGGCAAGATGTATGGCGACCCTATGATGATTGAGTTCCACAGGGAAAACAGGATGCCGCCACATATCACAGATGTAGGGATAATATATGATACATCAGTGCATGACATTGATGCGGCAATATTTCTCTTTGGGAGCCCTCCGCACGTCATATTTGCACGTGCTGGCAAACGCTTTCATGCTCATGAGGACTTTGCAACCATCATGCTTGGCTTCGAAGGGCAAAAAGTAGCCATCATCGCATCCAACTGGCTCACTCCAAAAAAGGTGAGGACTTTTAGTGCTGTATGCACTGACGGCATTATTTCCGGTGATTTTTTGACACAGGAGATCAGAATAGACCATGCAGAAGCTACCATAGTGCCGCGCCGGAAGTTCCAAGAGCCGCTAACATTAGAGCTAAAGAATTTTGTTGAATCCATAGAAGGTAAGGCAAAGATAGTCGTGACTGCTACAGACGCAACAAATGTGACAAAGGTGGCAGAGGCAGCTATATTGTCAAGCAATACTGGCTCGCCTGTGTATTTGGATCTGAAATGAACAGGTCGATGCTTGATATCCTTGCATGTCCTATAGATAAGCACTATCCACTAGAGCTTTTCCAAATCGTTTCAGAAGGTCAGACCGTGAAAGAGGGCATTCTATTTTGCACAAAGTGCAACCGCTACTACCCAATAATTGATGAGATACCTATCATGCTACCAGACGAGCTTAGAGAAAGGCAAAAGGCCCAAGACATCGAGTTTTTAAGGAAATGGCAAAATAAGATCCCTGACAAAGTTATAAGGCAAGGAAATCCATGGCATTTGTGAAGGAATGAGCAACAACTATACCGCATTGCCGGGCGTGACAAACTATGTTGACAAGAGTGCCAAGATCGGGAAGAATGTCAAGGTATGGCACTTTGCATACGTGGGAAAAGATGCTGAAATAGGAGACAATGTGATGATAGGTTCGCTGACTCATGTAGATTACAAGGTCAAAATAGGCGACAATACTAGAATTGAGGGGTCAGTTTACATTCCACCCCTCACAGTAATTGGCAAGAATGTTTTCATTGGGCCGGCAGCAGCATTCACAAACGATCCTTATCCAATGAGCCCCAAGATGGCTGGGGTAATAGTGGAGGATGGTGCCATAATAGGTGGAAGGTCTGTCTTCAAACCGGGTATTCGGGTAGGCAGGAACAGCGTAGTTGCAATGGCTGCAGTTGTGACAAAGGATGTCCTGCCTGATACCGTGGTAATGGGTCATCCTGCTAGGCCGGCATATAGCCGTGCAGAATATGATAGAAAGAAGAAAGAGTGGGAGTCAAAGAAGTAATGAAGAGAGAGAAAAAAAGCTCCTGTAAAGCAGCAAAATATCTTACAATGGCCGTACATTCTTTACTTCTGGGTTTACCAGAAACTTAGGATTAGGCTCTTTTTTTTCTACTAGAACATCAAGCAAGTTTCTTGCTGCAACTTCGGCCATCTTGGAGCGTGTCTGATATGTGGCGCTTCCAATATGCGGCAGTAATACCACATTTTTCATTTTCAAAAATGGATTTGACTGTGGCAGAGGTTCAGTTTCAAATACATCTAGACCAGCACCGGCGATCTGGTTGCCCTTGAGGGTCCTGACAAGATCATCTTCTTTTACGACCTGTCCTCTTGCTGTATTTATCAGGAACGCAGTCTTCTTCATCAATCTTAGTTTTGTCTTGTCTATCAGTTGGTGGCTATCACTATTCAGAGTTGTATGTATTGACACAAAGTCGCTCTGAGCAAGCAGCTCGTCAAGCTCTACATATGTTACTCTGAGCTCTGATTCGAGCTGCTGGTTCCTCTTGCGATTATGGTAGAGGACTTTCATGTTAAATCCTCTTGCTCTGCGCGCCACTGCCGATCCGATCCTGCCAAGCCCAATTATGCCGAGCGTTCCACCGTGGACATTATATCCGAGCATCAGGTCTGGACTCCATGCAATCTTCCATTTTTTGTTCTTGGTATATTCGTCTGCACTTACAATATTGCGTGCGCAGGCAAGGATAAGACCAAATGCCAAGTCTGCTGTCGCTTCAGCAAGGATATCTGCAGTATAGGTAACATAGATACCCCTTGCAGTCGCTTCCTTGACATCGATATGCTCAAAGCCTGTGCTGTATGAGCTAATCACTTTAAGGTTTGAGCCTGCTTTGTCCATCACATGGGCATCAATCCTGTCCGTCAGCATACACAGAATGCCCGCCTTGCCAGCAACATTTTTCAATATCTCTTCCCTGC
Organism: uncultured Nitrososphaera sp.; assembly: GCA_964464485.1. Classification (GTDB taxonomy): domain Archaea; phylum Thermoproteota; class Nitrososphaeria; order Nitrososphaerales; family Nitrososphaeraceae; genus Nitrososphaera. The sequence goes on along the minus strand of CAYXGH010000056.1, from coordinate 3,971 downwards.
TTAGCGGGCGGGGCCTTTTGTTCAGCGTTACTTGGCATTCCGTCGAGAGGATAGAAATGGCAGGCTCTAGCATCCTTCTTGTCACATAGACCTTGTTCTTCTTCTTCTTGCTCACGGCACCATTAGCACTATCTGCATTTGCATTGTTATTTAATCGTAGTGACTCTTTAAAGCGAGTAACCTTATATAGTTATCATGTTTTTAATTGGTAATAGTGGCGCAACGGACAGCATACCAAAATTTCATAGAGCCTTTGGAGACGAAGGCGACTGAAAGGCTTTACAAGATTGGACTAAACACCTTCAAGGACTTTGCAAAAGTTGAAGATTATGAAGAGCTTCTGTCAGAGGGTACAACTGATACCCTAGCAGACTTTATCCAGCATCTAAAAGATAAGGGCAATTCTAGGCGAACCATCCGAAGCTACCTTACAGGCGTCAAGCACTTTTACATTATGAATGACAACACGTCGATCAACTGGGGTAAAATGCGTAAGTTTCTTGGCAAGGTCCAGACTACTACTAAGAATAACGATAAGCTCTATTCAAAAGAGCAGCTTCAAAGGCTAATGGAAGTGGCAACTGAGCGTGAGCGAATAGCCTTTTTATTGATGCTTTCAGCTGGGCTGCGAATTGGCACACTACCAGAGCTGAAAGTTGGCGACTTGGTAAAAATGAACGAAGAGGCACTGTACAAAATTCGCGTCTATTCAGGAACAAGTTCCGAGTACATCACATTCTGCAGTCCAGAGTGCTCAACGGCTATCGATTCATACCTCGAGCTTAGGAAGCGCAAGGGTGAAGAGATAACACCAGACAGCCCACTCCTTGCAACATTGGGTGATGATCCAAGACCACTAAAATTGAATAGTATCATATCACTTCTAAACCGTGTTCTTTTAGATGCCGGGATACGAATACAAGGCGATACCAAATACAGGCGGCACAGAGTAGCTCGTTTTCACTCATTCAGAAAACACTATAACACTTGTCTTGCAAAAGCAGGAGTCAAGCCTGCACTAAAAGAAGTCCTGATGGGACATTACGTTGGGCTTGAAAGCTCGTATCTAAGACCAACAGAAGACGAATTGCTGACAGAATTCATCAAGGCGATAGATCTGCTTACAATCTCTGAAGAAAAACATCTACGTCATCAGGTGGAAAAGCTCAAGACAGAAGTATCAGATATAGATACTCTGAAAAAAATGCACTTGGACACAAAAATGGAGCTTGAAAAAGAAAGGCAGGAGCGCGCCAAACTATATGAACTGTTATACGAACGAGGGATAATCAGAAAAGAAGCATAGGAGGATATACTCCTACGCTTTAGTCCTGCGACCGAAAGCAATTCTTCAGGTATCACGTGCCAACCCCTCTTCTAGTCTGACATGTCGAGTTCAGTCTTTACAACAACTTGTTTCGTCCTCCACCACGTGTCTTTCTTTAAATGTGTCAAAAAAACATATACTGACATTAACCGTGTTTCCATTGCTAGTTATGTTGAATCGTGGTTGAGCGCTGAAACTGTTGGCAAACAACCCGTTTTCTTGGCAATTGATTGGTGCGGTGTAATTAGTTCCCTAATACTCAAGTCTGTAACTACTGGTATGTCTGTAAAGACACTAAAACATATTACAGTAGATGAGCGGAACTACCTCGCCCTCAAGCGACTAGGAAGTGCGGGAGACAGCTTCAATGACGTGATTTCTAGACTTTTGAAGAAGTCCACCACTTGGGAGCCAGAGGAGAAGGAGGAGGAGGACATTGAATGAGCAGCGAAATAGTTACAGAAATAATCCACAAGTGTCTGACGCCATGTCCAGAGTGCACACGTCGTTACGTTAGCAATATTCTAGGAAAGCGGTTCATCTGTCACTGCCCTTGTCATTATCACCATGACAAGCTGGCGAGCTAACCAAAGGAGAAGGAGGAGGAGGAGTTTTAAATTGACTCAAGAAGATTTTGAGCCTAGACTGAGTTTTGTAGAACCTGCTGATGACAATAAGACAATTCTACTAAATGGCAATCCTGACTATTCTCTAAGCCTGCCATTGAATCTTTCAAAGAAGAATTCTGCAGAGCGAAGAAAGACAGTCAAGAGTATAATTTACAATGGCTGCACATCCTTTGGGCTGCATTACGTCAGTGATGATAATGTCACAAACTTAGCAAAGGAAGTTGTGGACCAACTCTATGAAAGGGCTAGGGTTACAAAGAATTACGTAGCTCCGCCAGCGCATCCCACAATTGTTAATCAATATAAAAATGACTATTTCGAATTTCTGATTGATTGCATCAAAAGAACAGTCAAAGAGGAAAGTGCACTGATAAGACAAATAATGTACACCATACTAAGTGGATACACTCAAGACCCCATGAATTTGGGAGTCTTGGCGCCTACCAGCACAGGCAAAAGCTATCCAATAACGCAGTCAGTAGATTTCACACCACGTGGGAAAGAGGTTAGGATAGTAGGCTCTATGACTCCCAAGGTACTGATAAGAGAGCAGGGCACTTTAGTTGACAAGGAGGGCAAGCCAATAGGTAGAGATGTTAGAAGACTTAGAAATGCAATATCTGAAGCAAAAGCAGCAAAGAAATTGAGAGCAGCAGAAGAGTATCAAGATGAACTAGCAGCCTTACTTGATGGCTCAGCATACATAATAGACCTAAGTAACAAAACTCTGATATTCTTAGAGCCGCCGCATCCAGAACTTTGGAGTTTACTCAAGCCTATTCTATCACATGACTATTGGGAGATGGAGCACCCTTTTGTGGATAAGATTGCAGGCGGAGGATTAGAAGTAAAGCGAGTAATCACAAGAGGATTTTCAGCCTGTATCTTTTGCAGCGCGAGGGATGAATCAAAATGGGAAATGTGGGAAGAAATCGAAAGCAGATTTATGCCTGCAAGCCCTAACATGGTTAAGCCCAAGTATGAGGCTGGTAACAAACTAATCTCACAAAGGAAAGGGCTACCTAGGGGAGTAAAACAGCAGATAATCATTTCAGATGAAGCCAAGGAATTAGGGAAGAAGTGCTTTCTATATCTGAAGCACCAAATCCAACAATATACCAGTACCACGGATAGCCCCGTTTGGATACCCTTTGGTGAAAGGCTATCTGAGATATTACCAGCTGATAAAGGACAGGATAACAGAGCAACTAATCGATTCTTTACAATGCTGAATATGATAGCGCTATCAAAAGCACATTTACGACACAAGCTGATATTTGACGATGAAGAGTTAGTAATAGCAACTCTGGAAGACCTCCAGGAAGCCTTACATGTGATGCAAAACATGTCTGGACTACCGCCGCATAAACTGAAATTCTACAAGCAGCATATCCTACCCCTTTATCGCTCTAAGAAAATGCCACTTGAAACAAGGGGCATATGCGACTTTTACAACGTCAACAATCCCAAAGGCACGCCTAGAATGAATTCCGATAACTTGCGTAAAAACTACCTAGAGGAGCTTGTGAATCATAACTACCTAGAGCAGGAAAGGGATGAAAATACAAAGGCGATAAAATATCTCTATACTCCACTAGTTGACGCCGAGGAGGAAGAGGGAGAAGAAGAAAAACCATCGCCGACTTCGCCGACTTTAGGGCAAGTCTCCCAAAAATTACATTTTTCAAAGTTATTAGTTCCAGAAAATCATCCAGGAATCCCTGAAGACTGGCTAAATCAAGAAATTTTACAACTTTCAGACCGCCGACTCACTAAGGCACCATTGAAAATACTTGATGCCAAAGGCAATGACATACCCATTGATGACTTTATCAGAATGTACGAGAAGGAAAACAGTCTAAGATTAACAGATTTTCTTAAGGGTCGTAGGTTAGTCGGCGGTGCAAATTCTGCAAATTTTACAACTTCAGATGCTGACAAGCAGGGAGACGATGTAAATATTACAGTAAATGACGGACAAAAGGATGGAAAACGGAAGACTGAGCAAAAAGTTG
>CAYXGH010000055.1:0-7682 GCA_964464485.1 uncultured Nitrososphaera sp. | reverse complement strand
AAGAAACCTAAATCTCAATGTCCGTCAGGACAAGTGAGGTCAAGTCGTCAGACTATGTCGGCAAGGAAGTCATGATCAGAGGCTGGGTATACCGGCTAAGGAAGCAGAAAGATAATGCGTTTGTGCTTGTGCGCGACGACAGGGGGGGAGTGATCCAATGCGTCTTCCCTGTCGAAAAGGCAGCCAGCCTTACTATAGAATCTTCAATTGAAGTAACAGGCATTGTAAGCCAAGATGCAAGAGCTCCCGAGGGAGGATACGAGATAAAGGGAAAGAATCTCAAGATATACAATATTGCAGGCACTGATTACCCTATAGGTGAATATCAGAGTGAAGAATTGTTGCTTGATAAGCGACATCTGGCAATGCGCATGCGCAAGATGGTCGCAATTGCGAAAATAAGGGCAACTGTACTTGACTATGGCCGGCGTTGGTTTGTGGAAAGCGGCTGGATGGAAGTGACTGCGCCGATCATTGTCAAAGGCGCAGTAGAAGGGGGCTCGACACTTTTCAAGCTGAAATATTTCAATGAAGAAGCTTACCTGTCACAGAGCGCTCAATTATATTTGGAAGCTATGATTTTTTCACTCGGACCCGTATGGAGCCTTACCCCTTCCTTTCGTGCAGAAAGATCTCGAACTGTCAGGCATCTTGCAGAGTTTTCCCACCTCGAGGCTGAGGCGCCATGGGTAACTCTTGAAGACCTCTTGAAAGTACAGGAACAGCTTGTTTCATACGTGATCCAGAACACGATCAGGGAGAGGGCTGAGGAACTGGCGTATCTAAGACGTGATATAGTTGAACTGAAAAAGATCGAGCCGCCGTTTGAGCGACTGTCTTATGAAAAGGCAATTGAAATCATCAAGTCAAAAGGGTTACTGATTACTCAGGAAGATGGTAGCAAGCGAGAGATACAGTTCGGCGATGACCTTAATATTGATTCTGAACGCGAGCTGACTAACAATGTGACCAAGCCGATATTTGTGGTAGGCTACCCACTTGCAATCAAGCCCTTTTATGTAAAGGAGAACCCGCACCATAGAGGTAGCGGGCTGGCGGCAGATATGCTAGCGCCAAGGGGCTTTGGCGAAATAACAAGTGGCGGTCTGAGAGAAGATAATATTGTTTCAATCACTGAGCGCATCAAGAAAGAGGGGCTTGATCCTGCGGCTTATGATTGGTATCTTGACCTAAGAAATTACGGCTCTGTACCACATGGCGGCTTTGGGCTCGGCATTGAGCGCTTGATGCGGTGGATAACAAACGCCGGAGATATCAAGGACACTGTGCCTTTTCCGCGCACAATATCTCGCGTCACACCATGATAGGTCAAAATAATAATGGATGTGGCATCTAGATGGCATCTAGGCTGTGATTTTCTTTTTATTAATGGCCATTCGTTGGCACTCTTATCAGTTTCTCCTTTCCTAGCTTCTCTGTAGTCAATCGGTCAGTCAGGCACACCAATAGAAGGTTTTTTCAACTCGAATAGCAGCATTTTTTTTCTTCTTCTCGCTGCCTGCCTCGATTCTCTGAATGATGGTTTTGTTGTACAAAAGAGCCTCCGCATATAGAGATATTTTCCTCTGACAGTCCTAGTGTTCATTTATAGAAGAATCTCTATGAAGAGATGCTATCAATAGTGTCAATTTACAAAGGTTTTAAACTCAATCGAATCCTAGAAAAGTTTACAGCACTTGCACGAGTCATTCCTTGAGGCAGCAAAAAAGAGAGTATTGCTATTCGATGGTGCTATGGGAACCGAAATACAGCGCCTCAATCCCAAAACGGAGGATTTTCCAGATGGCAAAGATGGATTTAACGATGGTCTCAATTTGTCCCGACCAGAGTGGATAAAGCAGATTCATCGAGGCTACCTCAAGGCAGGAGCTGATTGCATTGAGACTAACACATTTGGCTCCAATAGGTTCAAGCTTGCCGAGTATGGATACGGCGACAAGACAATTGAATTTAACAAGAAAGCAACCGAACTTGCAAGAGAGGTATGCAATGAGTTCAAGGAGAGCAAACCGCGATATATAATCGGCTCTATGGGCCCTAGTGGCTATTTACCAAGCTCAAATGACCCTGCGCTTGGAGAAACGCCTCTTGATGAGATACAACAGGCGTTCATGCTACAGGTTGAAGGGCTCATTCTAGGAGGGGTCGACGCGCTGTTGATAGAGACAAGTCAAGACATACTAGAGGTCAAGCTGGCGATCGAGGCATGCCATATGGCGATGGAAAAAGTAGCCAAGAAAGTGCCGATAATTGCCAATGTTACATTAGATCAGTACGGCAAAATGCTGCTTGGAACCAACATTCAAGCAGCTTACACCACTGTGAGCAACATGAACATCGATGCATTTGGGCTCAATTGTTCCACCGGTCCATATGAAATGGTGCCAAGCGTAAGATGGTTAAGTGAGCAAGATCTGCCAATACTGGTTATGCCAAATGCTGGCATGCCCCAGAACGAGGGGGGCCGTGCAGTATATAAGATGACGCCAAAAGAAATAGCAGAAGCGCTTGAAGATTTTGTTAATAAATACGATCACGTAAGAATGATAGGAGGATGCTGCGGAACTAATCCACAGCATATTGAAGAGCTAAGAAGAGTTCTAGATGCTAACAATAAGGAGAAGTACTAGTACTTCTTTTGCCCCGCCCAGTTTTTTGCTGCTGACGGTCAATGTCCTTATAGAAATATTCAATTCCCATCTTCCCAAAGCCCCTTACCCTTTTGATCCTACCTTGGACTGTCAGGCGAGTGATTGCAAGCCTGACATCCTGCTTGTTGCCGATCATTTGGTCAAGATCCTTGCTTGTGACCTTGCCGCTCCTGTTTTTTATAATAGCGTAGACCCTGTCTATGAACCGGCTAGAGCCATTACCTCTCAATTTAAACTGTTGAATCGTCGCCATGGTTCTTACTTGGGTTTTTATTATAAAACAGGTAAGACTGAATTTTCGATATAGGCCCTACTTTTATGCCTGTGAATAGCAAATATAATGGCTTAATAAATAAGTAAAGAGTCACCTTGCTTCCGAGGATAAGTTCAGCTCTAAAGACAGTAGACCTAAGGCAGGATCCACGCCCCCTGATAATTGGGGAGCGCATTAATACCCAAGGGTCTAGGAAAGCCAAGGAGCTGGTGCTTGCAAACAATTTTGACGGGCTGACTGACCTTGCGAGGAATCAGGTAGAGGATGGGGCGCATTGCCTTGATGTATCTGTTGCAACCACCGAGAGATCTGATGAGAAGGAGTTCATGGTGAAGCTTGTCAAGAGGCTCAGCCTGGAGATAGAAGCACCGCTGGTCATTGATTCAACAGACCCAAAAGTGATTGAAGCTGCGATCAGACAGATCCCAGGCAGACCCATGATAAATTCAATAAACTTGGAAGGGAGTGGTGACAGATTTCATCAACTTGCACCGCTGATGGTCAAATATGGTGTGCCGGCTATAGCTCTGTGTATAGGTCCAAAGGGAATGGCAAAGACGCCTCAGGAAAAACTCGAAGTCGCAGAGCTCATCTATGAAATCGGTACAAAGCAATATGGCCTAAAACCTTGGCAATTCATCTTTGATGTACTTACATTCACAATTGTGACTGGAGATCCTGAACTTGCTGATGCAGCCAAAAATACCTTGGATGGCATCAGGCTTGTTAAGAAGAAGTTTCCTGAGTGTTTCACTGTATTGGGCTTGAGCAATGTGAGCTTTGGTGTTTCGCCAAATGCGAGAAAAATAATTAATTCAATATTCTTATATCACGCACTGCAGGCCGGACTTGATGCTGTCATCATCAATGCACGCGACATCATTCCTTATCCAGAGATCGACGAGCAGCAGAAAAAGCTTGCAGAAGATCTGATTTTCAACAGGCATCCAAATGCTCTTGCAGAGCTGATAGCATACTTTGAAGGTGCTAAGGCAGTAACAGCGGGCGGCCCGACCAAGAGGATAGAAGTAGATCCAAACTGGGAAGCATCCAAACGCTGCTACTTCAGAATCGTCAACAGACTAAAAGAGGGCATAGAGGATGACGTAGTGCAGGCAATAGCTGACCGTCTCAAGGGCAGCAAGGGCACTAAGGACAGCGGTGGACAGCTTGTGCTGAGAGCCTCATCAAAAGAGGCAGCGCATGAAGCAGCAGTAGAGACGCTCAACGAAGTGCTGCTTCCGGCAATGAAAGAGGTGGGTGATAAGTTTGGTGCTGGCGAGCTGATCCTACCCTTTGTGTTGAAGTCTGCCGAATGTATGAAGGCAGCCGTTGCGGAACTGGAGAAATATCTGATCAAGCAAGAGGGAGTGAGCAAGGGTAGGCTTGTAATATGCACAGTCTATGGAGATGTGCATGATATTGGCAAGAACTTGGTAAAAACAATCCTTGTTAACAATGGCTATACAGTCTACGACCTAGGCAAGCAAGTGCCGCTGCAGAAAATTTTAGAAAAGATAAGTGAAGTCAATGCAGATGCAGTAGGGCTATCGGCACTACTTGTGTCGACATCAAAGCAGATGCAATACTTTGTCGAGCACGCACGGCAGAATGGTATGAATATGCCCGTGCTTTGTGGTGGGGCGGCGATTAACACTAACTACATCAACAGGATTGCAAAGGAGGGGGGTATCTACTCACCGGGCGTATTCTACTGCAAAACAGCATTTGAGGGGCTGAAAGTGATGAACAGACTTATGTCGCCTGATCGCGAGCAGTTTGTCAATGAGTGGCAGCGAAAGTTGGAGAAATGGGATGAACGGCATCAGCCTGCCATGGCAGTAGAGCAATCCCAGATTCCTCACAGCAGCATCAAGCCTGTAGAACCTCCAATACCGCCTCATATTAACCGGCCTACTAGGCTCGAGCCGTTTCGGATTGACCTAAACGAAGTGTGGAAATACATTAACAAAAAATCGCTGTTTGTATTGCAGTGGGGAATAAGGGGTAAAGGCGCAAGTGATCAGGACCCTGAAAAGTTGTTCAAGAGGTGGAAGGATCGAGTACGAAGCGAAGAATTATTTGAACCCCGCGCAGTATATGGATTCTACAAGTGCCACAATCTGACTCCTGAACAAGGAGGTAATGGCAGGCTTGCAATTGACCTGCCAGACGGCAAGCAGGTCGTCTTTGAATTTCCACGGTCTTCAAAAGAAAAACACCTATGCCTTGTAGATTATTTCGGCGAGAATGATATAGTTGCGTTTCAAGCGGTGACCGTCGGGAACAAGGTCACAGAAATAATCGACCTGTGGAACAGGCAAGATAGATATGCTGATGCCTACTACCTGCACGGTCTTGCAGTTGAAACAGCCGAGGCGATGGCGGAGTTGATCAACGCAAAAATTCGAGACGAACTAAAAATAGGGCAAAACCGTGGCCTTCGTTACAGCTGGGGATACCCGAGCTGTCCCGATATTTCTCAGCACCATCTTGTTTGGAAGATATTAGAGCCTGAAAAATCTGGCATGACACTCACAGAACCAGGTCAAATAGTGCCTGACCAGTCGACTGCAGCAATAATAATACATCATCCAGAAGCAGAATATTTCGTACTTTGATCACTGCTGCCTTACTCTAAGTTCGAATTCTCGGACATCTGACTGGTTGCCTTCTATAAACAAGACTCCCTTTACTGTGTAGACGGCTTCTTTTGCCGGTGCACCAGCGGCACTTATTACAACCTCTATCTGGCCTGTGCGTGCGTCCCTGCTATGCAGGTCTGGAAGCTGGACTGTTTGGTTTTGTATTGTCAAATATGATTGATAGCCGGAAGGTTCAATAACAATGACTACCTGTCCGTCAGTGATTGGCCGCATTTCTAGATTCTGTACATTGAACAATATCTTAGTAGACTCGCCAACGCTGATATCTCTTCTATCGGGGGTAAATTCTGTGAATTTAATGTTAGGCGCGTCAGAGTTCGTCTGCATCGGCATAGAAAAGACAATGATTGCGACAGCGATCGCAACAGCTAGAGCTGCTACAGCTATCACTTTCCAAAGCAACGATCAAAATGACAGCATTTGGTATAAACGAGGATCGTGTCTTTTTAATATCGCTTGATTTCAGAACTAAAACCTAGTGCTAACATCAGTGGATCATATTCTAGTACAGTACTTTCGCTACTCGTCCTTTTTTGTTAGTCTTCTAACTTCTCCCGGAGGTTCTTTTTATTAGCTGGATATGATTTTCGGTATATGCTGTACAATATCAGCCAGAACTGACACTTATATTTACTGACTCTCTTTTTTGACAATATGCTCGGTCGGGTCCTGCGAAGAACTTTGTGTAGTATCAAATTGTTGCGCAGTTGCAAAAATTCCTTACTCTTTACAGCTAATAAATTGATTGATGTTGCGATCAAGTAATATCAAAATTCCTTTTTCTTGAGATTCTGTATCTCTTTTCGCAGCACTGCAGTCGAAGGTGATCTTGCTAGTATTCTAATATTGTAAATTGACCTGATTGTTCTGCATGTACCAAAACAGCTAAATGATGTTCTTCTCCTGATTGCGTTAGTGAGATTTTTTATATTGTTACAATCTTTACATGTTTCCTAGGGTAGATCTCAAAAGAGGCCTATTATGCTGATTGTCAATGGGGCGTTAGCGGTGATCAGCTTTTCAATTCTAGGGTATTACACTCTGCAATTCGTAAATATTATCCGGCAGGAAGGAAATCATACGATAGAGCCACAGGCGGCTCAATCACTGTGCGAGAGAGAGCATCAACAATACTCAAGGTGTAGGGATATACGTCGTCGCTTTTACAGAATTTGGTCGACAATCTTCAGAGTAATAATATGGATCATGCAGGTAAGACAGGGTTGTTTGAGTCTGTTATTATATACTGCTATAGAGGTTGTTGCGTTCTGCTTGGCTATTTGTCACTTTGGGGTAAGTATCTATTCTGAATTGCTTCCTTTCCTCATATCTCGACTAGCAGAAGAAAGTAATAGAAGAATAATATCTCTTATTATTGTTTCTATGAATTTCTTATGACTTTTCATAACTTTCCTTTATGAGGATATTTACCACTGTCCTGCTCGCCGATTGAGCAAATGGCATGAGATACAGAAGTAGAATTGACATAATAAGCCAGATTCTAGAGGCTGCAAATGGTGGCTATGCTACAAGGAGCAAGATAGCATACAAGGCATTTCTCAACTATAACCAATTGAAAGAGAATCTGACAGCTCTAACTGAAAAAGACTTGCTTCGCTACAACGAAGATACTCAAACATTCAAGACTACTGAAAAAGGTTTACGATTTCTTGATACTTACAATAGGATAGGCAACATGATAAAGGAAGAAGAAGAACAACAACAAATATGGATACAGAAGTAACAAGCCTGACAGAGAGAAAATAATATAATAACGAATTTTACTAACTTTTTCTTCTTTCTTGCTTGAACTTAGAAAGGATAGATAGAATTCTGATAACATTAACTGTCGTACAGGTGGTGTATGAGGTGGTGCTCTTACTTGTGCTGCTAATAATAATAAGGCTGAAGCATTCTAAATTTTCTCTAATGAATTATATTCCTGTCTGCTATTTCACGCTCAAAAGAAAGCTAGTTTTGAGTGACTGTATATGGTTATCTATAACTTTTTGCCCTTACAGGTTAAGCAACGGGATCATGATCTGTTCCCTCTCATAAATTTCTCTGCTT
>CAYXGH010000054.1:0-7773 GCA_964464485.1 uncultured Nitrososphaera sp. | reverse complement strand
ATGTATATTGGTCTTCCATTCAATCACTAGTGCTCTGTCTTCCTTCGAAAGAAGAAGCCTTACCTTGGTTAAAGCAAGCTAGACTGTATCTACAGGCTTTGCAAGTGATGCAGATGACTGACATGATTCTGTACCTAGAAGACTATTATTATCTAGAAAAAGAAAAAGAAGAAAAATCTGATTCTGATTCTGATTCTGTGAATTAGCTTCTTCTTTTTCTTTTTCTTCTCTTAACAGCGCCTTGATATTCGAGAAAGAAAATAAAAGAAAAGTTAGGGTGCTTTCTCATTTGGTTATTTAGTTAGTTAGTTCCCGCTGTTTCTACCACCATATTATTACCTATTCATAGATGCAAAGCACACTTGTAAGAGAAGTACTTTAAGCTCTCCTGCATCAATTCGTTCTTGAACCGTCGCATCTAAGGGCATATCATTTGTGGGCGAGAATTCCCAGGGTCTACAACACAACCAGAATACTCAATAAGGGTTTGTGCAAAAGCTGGTGTTGCTGTTGTTGTTGTTGTTGCTATTATCGTCGTTGTTCCTACTATGGTTCCTAAAGCTAGTATAAACGGCACCGTCATTATCATAGCTAATTTTTTCATGTTTGGATTCATTCTTGTATCTTTGAATACAAGACGGTTCTAGAAAACCTTTTCAATAGTTCTGAGCTGCAGCTTTCTATTCTATCTCTGTTCTAAAGAAAATTAAAACAGCTATCAGTGAAAAGACTTGTACAAGTCTTTTTAGATTAATCTAGCTAAAATTTAGCTGCCTCGCCAAAAAACCGCGAGAGTGGATACCAAGTTCACAGGCAATGCAATGAGAAGAGGAGAAGAAGAAATCAGCAGCAGTGGTAGTAGGTTTGGCTAAAGCAAACAAAGCCACCAGAAATCGATTTGCGCTAGCTGGTGGAATTGCACCACACATACTTTACCGCAAGGATTGGCTGCAACAATGACAGACAGTAATCGATTTGGAAATCGCTATAGCAGGTGGAAAGACACGTGTGCACTTGATAAAAAAGGGCTGTCAGAAGCAGGCCGTCGTAGCAGGCGATACTGATTCTCTATTCTTGGATGGCGCTAGCAGTAATGAGAATAATATACAGCGTTTCATCGGAGTGCAAGGAAAAGATTGGAGTGAATGTAGAATACTCCACTACGTTTGTTTAGGCAGCAATCATCAAAAAGAAGCATTACTCTGCAGTTACAATTAGTGGCGAAATTAAAGTATCATTAGGGGAAGGCAGAAAGAATGACAGACTCCTATGGATTAACAAGGTGTTTGACCAATTCCTTAAAGACTTTAAGGCAGATGCAGATCCCACAGTAACCTCAAAGCTGCTATAAATGACCTTGAACAAGGAAAAATTGACCCAGAGCTTCTGAAAATAAAGGTAAAGCTGGCAAAAGACCCTGTAGACTATGCTGTTGACAATCCAAACAAGAAGATAGGGATGTTGCTTGGTGCTAAAGCTGGTGACGTCATCTGGTACTTCAAGACAGATAACAAGAAAGGAGTTTCAATAAATCCTGAAGAAATTGGCATCTGCAAAACAAAGAAATACTCATGGCTACGGTAAAGGATGCACTTGTAATTCTTGGCTACGGTAATGCCGAAAAAATAGAATCAGAGATATTTGGTATTACAAGAAAACTCGAAAGAAGATTGCACAGCGGACTCAGAAAGATAGAGGACAGTTGAAAGCTTACGGCTCAACCTTAACAGAAAGAATGTTGTTGAGGCACAAGAAGGCCCGATGATAACTTGGCAATACCAAATTATTGAATATATTGTTCTACCGCGGGATCTGTTGCTGTGACTGACTGCTCTGCGCCTCGGTTGTTTTTGCTGCTTTGGGGGTGGCTGGGTATATTTGATATTCGAGAACGCTTAGGTGCAGGAAGAATCCCTAACGCATAGCACTACTCTTCCAACTCTGGAAGACGTGATCGTATTGCGGCGATGCAGGTCCAATTACACCAAGCTGAATCATCAATTTGAGGTCGTCACGAACCGCCCTATGCTCAACTACCTTGCTGTCCGCAATCCGGTATATATGCACCTGAGGATAAGAGAAGGTGCGCCCTGTTGGAGAGATACCAGCGTAGTTCCCTATGTGTATGCCGCTCATGGTCAATATGGCAGCAACCCTGTCTCTTGAAGCAATGATGTCTTGCTCCTCAAAATGAAGATCAGCAAAAGCACTTCGCAATAGCTTGACACTCGCAATAAATTCATCTGGTCCACGTAGCTTTGCTCGTGTTGGGTCGGCTTGGGACTCGCGGTTAAAGTATTCAGGACCTATGAATTCATGAGCTCTGCTTACGTCTCCAGTGTTTGCCGCTTCAAGCAACTGCCGGACAATTCTAATATTATTATCTTCTACCTCAGGCGATTGATGAGTTGACTTGCTCATGTAAGCTTTAGGAAATACAGAATATTTAACTATGGTAGTTTATTCAAACTAAGTTGGTAAATATAACCTTACCGTTTTTATAGACGTTAGATTCGGACGCACAGCATCATTTTACAAACAGCGACTTTGCAGCAGAAATTGAATTCTGAGATGATAGTACTCTGCATGGTAATTTTTTCAGCATGCTGCAGAACCTACTTCTTGTCATCTAATACTTGATCGCCAAGCATCTCTTCAAATAAGAGTGACGAGAGTGGGGATAGTGGAGATGTCGGAGGTATTTTCCGTGTATCTAGCAAGTCCTAATCTAATGTAGGACAAGTGTCAATTATCATTTCGCATTATCCAAGACGATCACCTAGAAAGTAGAACACAACAATGATTAGCAATTTAATCAGATCTTCTTTGTTCTTCTCATCAGAAGCATTCCCTTATGGTGAAATTTGCAGAGACCTTCAGAATATTCTTCATCAAGACATTCGTATGATTCCTCTGCCCCCGACTCATCGATAGCAAATCATTGTTGTATGATACTATACAAGACACAATTTTCTATGGATATCCTAATGTAGTGACTAATGGAAGTTTTGATAAACTATGGTGCGTGCCAGCAATAACTCTCCTTCTGTTCTAAGCGGGATTCCGCTGAGCAGCCAACCGGAGCAGGTGCAGGACCTTTTGCTCTATTTAGCCTTGCTCCACCCGGGTCGGCAGTTTCATTCCAGTATCAGAGACCTCAGGCTATTCACCATCATCGTGGCATTCTGACTGGATATCTTTTCTGTTCCGTTGCCAGCCGTCTCCGACTAATTATCGCTAATTCGGGTGCCTGCAGTGAGGGAGGAGTTTCCTCTCTTTCGAGTGACCCACCCACTGGCTCACACACAGTATCGATGGGCAGAATTGATATTAAAACCTAGGTGTTACTTACGAGTCTTCCTAAAGTAATTTCTTACCAGTTGAGGAAAGTACTCCTTTTCAAGCTCAACCACTTGCTCTTCTGTTTTTGCATCTGCATAGTCGTGTAGAAGGTTGGCATTGAGCTCAAGAAATGTGTGGCCCCACTTGAACTTGTCCATCATTTTTGCCGCAAGCTCCTTTTCATTCAAGATGTAGAGGGCGCCTGCAAGTGCCTCTACGCTCGATAGCTTGTCCAGCTTGGCATAGTTATTTGGGTTCGCAGCCAGCATCGCGGGGAGCCTTCTCGCTATTCCCTGAGCGGCGAGGCGCTGATGCTTTAGCACCTCGTCTGCGCGCTCCCATGAGCAGTCAATAGCACATACATAATCTGCCACTGTACGGTCGTATCTCAAAACAGGAGCTTCTGAGAATGGGTTAAGCAAAATAGTAGTCTTCGAGATAAACTTGACGGGCGTTGCTAAGCGAAACCTGACCAGCTTGGCTGCCGTACACTTGAAGGGATCGTCTTGGTGGAGCATGTAGATTAGCGGCTTCATACTATATCATGTTTAACCAAGATCATTAAAGTTTTTATTCGCTTGACTTTCACTTGTTGCATGCCGCCAGCGATATCTACAATGCATTTTCCATTTGAGCTAAAAAAGGATCAGCTGGAGGCTGCCAAAGCATGGATTGACAATGGCTGCCGTGGATCTGTCATCTTTAGCACCGGCACCGGTAAGACCGAGATCGCATTTGAGTGTGCAAGGTGGGCAGCTAAACTGTCAGGACAGGATCGCTTTACAATATTGTTTCTAGTTCCAAGGATATTGCTGATAGAGCAAAATGTTAGACGTCTGCGGCGTTATGGCATTTCTGATGACCACATCGGCATTTACTACGGGGAGCGCAAGGACATTAGAGAGATCACTATCAGTACATACCAGAGTGCCATCAATAATTACAACCTGATAAGGAGTGCTAACATGGTAGTACTTGATGAAGTCCATCTTGTCAGCGAAAGCGCAGTTGCATTTGACAGCATCTTCGACATTATTGTAGAAGATTCGCGCAAGGCGATTCTAGGACTCACTGCGACCATAAATGAAAAGGACCCAAAATATCAAACAATCCTAACTGTTGTTCCGCCTGTAAAGAGATACATGATCAAAGACGCAGTCACGGACGGCAGGCTCGCCAAGCCAATCATCAAGCCAGTAGAAGTCAGCTTTACGTCGGAGGAGCAAAAAAGTTATGATGAGGCGAGTACAGCAATAAAGGATATCTCAAGAAAGCTTCAGGCCTATGATCCGGGGAAGATGACCAAGATACTAATGCGTGGCGGGTCGCGGGCATCAATGGCAAAAATATGGTTTGCTAATGTCCGAAAACGCAAAGAATTGCTCAGTGCTACTAGACAGAAGCTACTCAAGGCAGCTGAGCTGGTCAAGAGGCACACAGGCGAGCGCATCATGATCTTTAGTGAAACTATCGACTCAATTCAACAACTAAAGGCAATATTGGAAGCAAATGGAATACCAGCGCAAACAATACACAACGGAATCAAACCAAATGAGAGAAAGGAGATCTTGGAAAGCTGGGGTAAAGATTATTTTCCATTACTGTCGGTGCACACGCTTGAAATTGGGTACGATGTACCTCAAGTCGGCATTGCAATAATTATTGCTAGCACATCTAATATGAACCAAGTGGCGCAGAGGATTGGACGGGTCGTAAGGAAAGTAGATGGAAAGGATCAGGCGCTCGTATATGTAGTGTACGTTAGTAGTACCAAAGATGACAATGTGCTAAAGGTGGTCAGGGCGGCAGTTGAAAAGGCAGATGAAAGAACTGCGACGGTTCGTGTCTCAAAGGGCAAGAGGCCTACGCATGGTCAAAAGACTATCACAAAATTCTCATAGGTCCATGCAGGTAGACAACATGCCGCCCACTTGCTCAAAGTATGAATCGATGTCCATCTCGACTACCTTACCTGCATCAATATTTATGATGTATGTTATGTGTAGCCGGCCGTTTAGAATCTCATCTTCAGTCACAGGAGGATTCTTGTAATATTTATCACACAATACTTTGACTTTTTTGATTTCACTAGGTCTTCTGTCACGAGGTGGACGCCTGAACAGAGCAGGTATCGGAAGGACGCTGACAGGTGGAGTCGCCAAGACGAACTGATTCGCATACTTGCTATAGCGTGCTATCTTGCTTGCAATCCTTGCAGCATAGTAGGACAGCGGATCGAGCGCGTGCTCTGGTGGAATAAAGCCTGTCTCAATTTCAACAATGGCTGCGCCATCCCCCTTTTCCGCATACACATCACAGATCAAAATACCTGTCAGCTGCTTCTCTACGTCAACTTTATAGCCGTAGCGGATCAGGTGCTTGGCGCATACAAGCTCCATCGCTGAATGATTTATTTTGACAAGGTTTCTCATATAGAGCTCGATGAGTCTGTTCTTTACAAAGTTCATTCTCTCCACTATTTCTTCAGGCTCGCCGGCTGACATTCTGCCAGAAAGCGATGTCACGTCTGCAACAAAGCGCTGTAAATCCAATTATCACAACAATATAGTCAAGTATGGTTTTAAAGATGATGCTCAATTAGCAACATTAAAAATTCCCCAAGAGCCATGCTTACGTTATAATGTCACTCTCAACAATCAATAAGATAACCATCCTTGGGTCTGGTATTATGGGCCACGGTATTGCTCAGGTATCTGCAATGGCCGGCTACAATGTAGCCTTGCGCGACATCGAGCAGTCTTTTCTTGACAAAGCAATGGAGAAGATAAAATGGTCGCTCAACAAGCTAGTTGAAAAACAGAAGCTGTCACAGACAGAGGCGGACAAGATCCTTGCTAGAATCACACCAGTAGTTGATCTCGAGCAGGCTCTTAAAGGTACAGACCTGCTCATTGAAGCAGTGCCAGAGGACATGAACTTGAAAAGGAAGGTATATGCAGAGGTTGACAGCCTTGCAGAGAGCAGGACGCTTTATGCGTCAAATACAAGCACTCTTCCAATCACAGAAATGGCTGCACTTACTAACAGGCCAGAGCGCTTTGTCGGCCTTCACTTTTTCAATCCACCACAGCTGATGCCCTTAGTCGAAGTGATACCTGGCAGCAAAACCAACCAAAGCATGATTGACATGGCAACAGGTCTTGTGCAGAAGCTTGGTAAGCAGCCAGTGCTCTGTAAAAAAGATGTCGCTGGCTTTATTGTCAACCGCATCTTCATACCGCTTGTTCACGAAGCTGTCTACTGCCAAGAAAGAGACAACGTTCCAATGACTACTATCGACTCGGCAGTCAAATTCAAGTTATCATTCCCAATGGGGATATTCGAGCTTGCCGACTATAGTGGCCTTGACGTGGTACACAAAGCAACAGTTGAGATGCATTCTCGAGACAAGAAGGTCATCCGGCCCCATCCCAAGATAAAGCAGCTGTTTGACGAAAAGAATCTAGGCCAAAAGTCGGGCAAGGGCTTTTTTGAATATAAAGGCGACAAGTACGAGCGCATAAACCTAACAGAGCAAGAGGCTGCAAAGTACAATCCAACTGCGCTGATCGGAGTGGCTGCCAACAACGCGGCGTGGCTTATTTCAAACGGCGTGTGCAGCAAAGAAGATTTGGAAAAAGCACTCAAGCTTGGCATGGGGTTGAAAAAGGAGTTATTCACCACAGTACAAGAATTTGGTGTCAAAGATATCGTTCGCAGTATGCAAGACTTGGCTGCTAAATATGGTCCATTCTATGATCCTGATCCATACTTGGTCAAATATCAAGATTAGTAGTTCTTCCGACTCATCTTGCTTTCACAGTAGTAGCAAGTATCATTTCTACTGCTGTCTTTGCATCTTTTGCAACAGTTATTGAGGCCCTGTTGCGCTCATCCAAAAACTTACCCCCATAAATATCTGCTACACCTCCGCTTCCAGATATCGCTACCATTGTCTTCTTAGTCATGTAGCCTACACCTAGCTCAATGAGCGTTCCTACACCGCCACCCACTGCGATTATTCCATCGGCGGAAGATGCAACAACAAAATCTCTTGCATAGCCTATGCCAGTGCATACCACTATGTCGCAATATTCATTTGCATACAAGAACTCCTCCTGCGGTATTATTCCAACTGTGGTGCCGCCATATTCTTTTGCTCCCTTGCATGCAGATTCCATTACACCGCCAAGCCCTCCACAGATCAGCACTGAGCCAGCACATGCAATTTCCTTGCCCACTTCATATGCCATCTTGCTTGCAATGTCAGTACATCTGTCCTTATTGTAGCCAATCACAGCAATCTGTAGCTTGCGCATAGGCCTGAGCAATAATCATTGTTAGAATTATAGTTTTCGCAGATTATATGTTTTTACTACACAGATAAGAAAAAATCAAATCAAATCAAAAGTGAAACAAAGTAGCAGATAT
>CAYXGH010000053.1:5052-7812 GCA_964464485.1 uncultured Nitrososphaera sp. | reverse complement strand
ATATATACATCGCTGCCCTCTAACATCGCAAGTTGCTAAGACCTGCAATGCAAGATATGAGCAGAAAGCGATACATTTATACTAAAATTGGAATAAATCCTATTTTGTAGCCCAATTCCCGTCATAAACTATTTCATATAAAAAATTTTTATAAATCAGTATCCTTTATTAGGATGAATTACCATAATAATATTACCTCATTCTAGCAAATATGCAAACCGCAATGTTATGTAGTATATGCAAATCCGGTCAGACGGTCACAGACGCAGAATCGGGCGAAATTATTTGCAGGAATTGTGGTCTTGTGCTATCAGACCGAGGTCTGGAAAGCCGCCCAGAATGGCGCGCTTTTACCTCTGAGGAGGCAAATGATAGGAGCAGGACAGGAATTCCACGCTCATTAGCCCGTCACGATATGGGTCTGTCTACTGTAATAGGCAGAGCTGACAAGGATGCCAGCGGCCACATACTAGAAGGTACCATGCGCTCAACGATGGGTAGACTCAGAGCCTGGGACTTTCGTACACAGGCTCACTCCCCGACTGACAGAAACCTCAGGCAAGCATTCTCTGAGCTTGACAGGCTCAAGGACAAGCTAGGAGTATCAGACGCAGTAATCGAAAAGACTGCCTACATTTACAGAAAGGCGCAGGAACGGGGCCTTGTCAGGGGAAGAACAATATCTGCAATGGTAGGCGCAGCGCTTTACATTGCATGCAGAGAGACTGGTGCTTCTAGAACACTAAAGGACATAGCATACACTGGTAATATCAAGCGCAAGGATCTTGCAAGAATATATAGACTCGTAGTAATGGAACTTGATCTCAAAATCCCATTGGTCGACCCGTTAAAGTGTATAGTCAAGGTGTCAAATAAAGCCAGCCTGAGTGAGCGCACCAAGCGCGTCGCTATAGGAATAATGAAGAACGTGACTAAAAGCGGAATATCTGCAGGCAAGGATCCAATGGGACTTGCAGCATCGGTGCTGTATCTTGCATGCCTCAATACAGGCGAGACTAAGACTCAGACAGATATTGCTGAAGCAGCCGGCGTTACAGAAGTGACCGTCAGAAACAGATACAAGAATCTAAAAAGTCAAATGGACTTGAGTTAGATTCACACCACTTTTTTATTATTATTATTAGTATCATTACTATTATAGTATTATTTTATCGTTGTGTTGTTTTTTACCTCGTACTAATTTTGCTAGTTAGTGGAAACGTAAATGCCTAAATAATAAACTCTACCCTATTTTTGTTGATAGTGGCAGGACGGCGGCGGTTAACAAGAACAACAATATCTTCTGATGTTGAAGCCATGAAGAGAAGCGCCTTACGAATGTCACTTGTAGCCATTGTCTCTGTTTTTGTGTTTGAATTTACTGCTGGCATTTTCACAAACAGCCTAGCCCTCATAACAGACAGTACCCATGCACTGCTCGACGCTGTAGTCACAGCAATATTGATAATAGCCGTCAGACTGGCTCTCAAGCCAAAGGATGTCGACCATACTTATGGACACGGCAAAATCGAGACCATTGGAGGATTCATCGGCGGCATTGCGCTTTTTGTAGTCGCAGTATTTTTCATCCATGAGGCGATCATTAGGCTTGCCTCCACAGATTCAGCTTCGGCAGTAGTTGTTACTCCAGGCACAATTGGCTTTGCAGCAATAGCCTACACTCTGGCTGTAGATGGGTTTAGGATTAGTGTCCTTGGCAGGGCAATGAAAAAGACTACTACAGCAAAGATGATGATGATGACAGGCTCAACTACATTGAAGGCCGACTTTTACCATGCATTTGCAGATCTTGCTTCAACCACAGTGGCATTTGTGGGGCTATGGCTTGTTACCATTGGCTTTGGGGCTGGCGATTCTATTGCAGCAATCATACTTGGCATCTTCCTTTCCTACCTTAGCGTAAGGTTTGCATACCAAAACGCAATGGAGCTAACAGATGTAATATCTCCCCGCCTTGTCGGAACAGTACAGCAGGCAGCAAATGAAACTGAAGGCGTGTTACGGTCCGACGATATCAAAATGCGTCGAGTCGGAAACGACATCTTTGTAGAAGCCACAATAGCACTCCCTGCGGAAATAAGCTTTGAAAGTGCGCATGATATAAGCGCAAAAGTCGAAAACAATATTGCCAAGAGTCTGTCTGCTTCTGGGCTGCATGTCAAGCCAAGGAACATCACTGTACACTTTGAACCCATGCTTGGAGTCGACATGCCTCCAGAGTTGTTAATTGAAAGCGCCGCATCTCAAGTTAGCGGTGTGAGAGGGGTGCACAACGTCATTATTTCAAAAATTGCCAACAGCCATTCAATGGACATATCTCTTCACATTCAGGTCAATAGATCGGCAAGTCTTGCCGAAGCTCATTCAATAGCCAATGCAGTTGAAGACTCTATAAAGAAGCAGCTCGGAGCTGTTGAGAATATTACTGTGCACCTTGAGCCCGTGATGCTGGATGTTGTTGGAATGGAACCTATTGCCGACAACAGCACAATGCACGATTTCATAAGAAATGCCATCTTAGGCAGCGCAAGCGGTGTCAAAAAAGTGGACAGGATTGGAATATACAGAACAGCAGAAAATATCCTCAAAATTGATGTCAACTGCTCCTTTAGCAGCGAAATGACTACTATAGAACAGATTCATGAACGTGTTTCACAGATTGAGAAAGATATAAGGATAAAATATCCTGGGTCCATTGTGACAATACATGCAGAGCCCAGCAGCTAGTAGACTACAAAC
>CAYXGH010000053.1:3874-4952 GCA_964464485.1 uncultured Nitrososphaera sp. | reverse complement strand
TGCTGGGACTTGGGGACTGCATTACGCCTTTTTACCCAAGAGGGCATAGTTACCAACAACAACCTCTTCTCCCTCTGCAAATCGGCGTTAGACCAGATATAAGAGTAAAAGTAATTGGCAAAGTTTATTGATTCATGTATATACAAAATAGTATTGTAGCAAGCTTTTGCCATCAACAACAATCGCCGTAACACCCAAGCTTATTAGGCAACTCATGCCTCCACGCTCATTTTCCTCAAGAAAAGGAGACAACGGTACGGTGCTCATAGCAGGCGGGAGCAGGTTCTACCATGGAGCGCCAGTACTTGCAACTATGGCCGCCTTGCGTTGCGGTGCTGACTTGGTTTATACAGCAGTGCCGCGTTCTATCATTACCGCCGTTAGGTCGTTTTCTCCTGCAATAATTGCCCTTCCCTTGCCCGATGACAAGCTCACGAAGGGTTCGACAAATCGGCTTATGGCGATGCTGCCAAAGAATGTAGACTCTGCTTCAATAGGCATGGGGATGAGCCTAGAACCTGAAGCGCTAACCCTGCTTGTACGAAAACTGAGGCAAGCGGGTACAAAAATTCTGCTCGATGCTTCGGCTCTCATTCCTCAGGTTTTGGAAGAGATTTCAAATACCGGGACCATCGTCACTCCACACGCCGGCGAGTACAAAAGGCTCTTTGGCAGCGAACCAGGATCAACCAAGGAAGAAATGACATCAAATGTGCACAAATTGGCAAAGGAGCATGGAATCACAATAGCGCTGAAGGGATGGGTCAATATTATTTCCAATGGCGAACAACTTACAGCTATAAAGAGGTTGACACCGGCAATGACAGTAGGAGGCACAGGCGACGTGTTGTCTGGCCTGGCGGCAGGCCTGCTAGCCAAGATGAAGCCCTTTGACGCAGTAGTTGTAGCAATCTATGTTAACGGTCTTGCAGGTGATCTTGCATTCAAGCAAGCAGGCCTGCACATAATTGCGACAGATCTAATTGATAATCTACCACTGGTGATGAAGAAGTTCGATAAGGTCAGAGAGAGAAATATACGTAAGTAGAGTTCTCTCATAACTAGCTATGACATACTT
>CAYXGH010000053.1:0-3774 GCA_964464485.1 uncultured Nitrososphaera sp. | reverse complement strand
TATATTATTCTAATTGAAGATAGTCAAGTCACAACTCACAACCCAACTTGAGATATGTAACTTTTTTAATAGAGCTACTGCTTTTTCACTTTCATGAGCGAGAATGGAGAGCGCATTGAAGAACAAAACATTACATTTGAAGAATTTTCAAGGGTACAACTGAAGACAGGCAAAGTCATTCAATCTGAAACCATCCCTGGCATGAAGAAAGTCTTCAAGGCAACAATTGACCTTGGCACTGAACAGCGAGAAATTGCTGTTGGGGGTGCTCTGCACTACAAGCCAGAAGAATTTGTTGGCAGGCTCGTGGTTGTTTGCACTAACCTGGAGCCAAAAAAGATAGGCAATATAATCTCTAGAGGCATGCTCTTGGCAGCAGATGGACCGGAGGGTAGGCCGGCATTTCTAACAATAATCGAGGACATTCCACCTGGCACGTCAATTCACTGAGAGAGTGAATAAAAAAATCAGAGAAGATTTTGTATACAGTAAAAGAAAGACTGTTGATTTTTTGATACGTTTCAATATATATGCACATATATACATATCAAACTTCATTGGTTCTTCTCCAATCCATTTATTTTCGCCAAAAATGCGCAGATGGAAGTATAGTCCTGATCTGAAAAACCCATATTGTTTGCTGCGCGGAATAACTGCTGGGCAAGAGCAGTTTGGGGAAGAGTTATGCCGGTCCCCTGCGCGGTACTAGTCGCAAGCTCTAAATCTTTTAGCATATTTTTGAGATGGAATGTCGGCGAAAAGTCATTTTTCACCATCTTAGGACCTTTCTTTTCTGAAAGGCCGGTTTTGAAATATGTCGAATTCAGTATTTCGATAAATATCGACGGATCTATGCCTGCTCTCCTGACAAGCGTTATCCCCTCAGACACCGCGCTAGCAACAAGCGCAATGTTTAGGTTGAGCGCAAGCTTGATGGCATGTGCCGACCCATCTCTTTCACCAACGTAAAAAGTTCTTCTGCCCAGCTTTTCGATCACTTGCCTGACCTTCTCAAATGCCTGTCTGCTACCGGCGACTATGGGTACAAGATCCCCGGCCTCAGCTGCAGCTGGGCCTCCCATTACTGGAATGCCCAGCATCTCTATGCCTGCTTTTCGCAGATGCTGAGCACAATGCGCTGACTGGGATGGCGAAATTGTGCTTACGTCGGCCACTACGAGGTTGCGGTTGCCCGATTCTATGACTCCATTTGTTCCAAAGAGTATATTCTTCACAGCATCAAAATCGGTGACGACAGTTATTACAAGGTCACAACTTTCAGCAAGCTCTCTTGGACTCAAAGCCACGGTAGCTTTATTTGAAAAATGCTGCGCCTTTGAGCCGGTGCGATTATAAATTGAGACTGCTGCCTGCCCGCTGTTGATCAACCTTTTTGCAATGCCAGAACCCATTAGGCCCAGCCCTGCTATGCCCACTTTCATATAATTGAGGTGGTCTCCACAACTGCGATAATAAAAAACTATGTGTGTATATGTGTGCATTGGCAGAGTAGCGTTATAACCCCCTCCCCTCCCCTACTGGTGTCATGTGCTTTATAGACATGTTCTTGGCATAGATAAAAGAAAGAAGACAATGCGAGGACTCTGGCATAGTGGAAGCGGAGCGGTTCTTGAAGAAAAGAAAAGCAGATCCATAATTCATCCCTTTGTGATCAAAGGGTACAACGGCCTCACGATAAATCCCTACCAGGGATGCAGCCACCGCTGTGCATACTGCTACGCCACATACGAGTGGTCGCCTGAATTTTATGACAAGATTTACGCCAAGAGTAATGCACCAGAGGTGCTTGAAAAGGAGCTTGCCGCATGGAAGTCAGACACTGTTATACCCGTCATGATAGCTTCTGCAACAGATGCGTACCAGCCAGCAGAACTGCGCTTTCAATTAACGAGAAGATGCGTGCAGGTTCTGCAGAAGCACAACGTACCCTACTATGTGTTTACAAAGTCTGCAATGATCGAGCGTGACTTAGAGCTCCATAGGCAGTACCGGCACAACTGCCTTGTAGTATGGTCTGTGACTACATGCGATGAGAAGATAAGACGAATAGTCGAGCCAGGTACACCGCCAGCCAGCAGGATATTCAAAGTAATTAAAAAGTTTGCTGAGGCGGGCTTGTGCTGCGGAGTCAATATCGACCCGATAATGCCACTTGTCACGGACAATGAGCAAGACCTCGAGGGGCTTGTCAGAGCTTGCAGGGAGGCTGGCGTGCGCCATGTCTTTGGCGCACCGCTAAGGTTGCGAACAGATATCTGGCAGCGAATGAAGCTTGTGCTGCGACTTCTTGAAGTGCCAGATGGCATCAAACGCTACAAGGAGATATATGGCTTTGAAGAGCCGCTTGGTTCTAGCTACGTTACAGCTGAGACAAGATATATAAATAAAATCATCGGCAAGCTTGAAAGCATGATCAAAAGCAATGGACTGATATCTGATTTTCCAGACTATCTGGGTCCAAAGAAGATATACAAATCTACTAGTCTTGGACAGACTACGCTACAAAGTTTCCTAGTCTAAGCTATCTAAGCCCTTATGCGTGGTGAGGATCTCTGCTTACTTACTTTGCATGTAGCGTATTAAAAATAGCCTCTCGCAGTCACAGTCCTCGTCAATTCTTACTTGTTTTCCGCACTTTGGGCAAACTGTAAGTCGTGTTGGACTTTCACCCATCTCCATGAACATGACAGACATACGCCTGAACAACAATAATTGGCTCTACAAGTTAATAAGAATTTAGCATATTTTAGAGATATTCTAACGATTCTAATTCTACTGTAGGTATTTAGAAGATATTATCTATTTGTTTTCGCAAAGCATTGAATTTTTTGATACCTTAGAACTGTTAATAACAGCGCGATTGCTCCAAAGTCATGAAACAATATAGGAACCCAACTCCGACCGTCGATGTTATACTTGAGCGCGATTCAAATATTCTAATGGTAAGGCGCAAGAATGATCCATTCAAAGATCATCTTAGCTTGCCAGGCGGCTTTGTAAACGAAGGCGAAACCGTCGAAGACGCAATGAAGCGAGAGGCAATGGAAGAGACATCTCTTGAAGTACACCCAATCGATATCCTCGGTGTCTATTCCGACCCAATCCGTGATCCAAGAAAGCATATCGTGACCACTGTCTTTGTTGGAATAATCGTAGGCGGCACGATTAAAGCAGGCGACGATGCAGCCAGCACTGAGTGGATCAAACTGGCCAATATCGAACGGCAACAGATCGCATTTGACCATACTCAGATACTGAGTGATTACCAGCACTGGAAGGCTTCTGGCGGAACATTCTGGTCTACCAAGAGAAGAAATGATTAAAATCCCTGCCACCCCAGGAGATCATATATAGTATTGCGCGCCGAGAAAGACATCCGGCTCAGAATAGACCTACTGGAAGGACAGTCAAGCTTTATTGCCAAGATGCTCACACGGGCGACTTCAGAGCACAACGAGGTCGTATTCGCCGAGTACGCCAAACGTCTTGCAGTCAGTCGTGGCAGGATCGAAGAATTGCTGTGGGTTTTGGGTGAAAAGAATAATACTACTACTGCTGCTGGCCAGAGCGTGCTTGACATGCGGGTCACTGGCAAGAATAACGACGACATCACCTTGTCTGTCAGGGAGGTCATTGAAAAGCTTAGGAGAGGCGAGCTTAGGATGGACGAGCTCTCAGCAGATACACAGACAATGATCAGAAAAGGTGCGCTAGAGATGAAAAACAGCAATCAGACCTAAATTATTATTATTA
>CAYXGH010000052.1:0-8199 GCA_964464485.1 uncultured Nitrososphaera sp. | reverse complement strand
TAGTAGTCACGCTGCTTGGTATTGCAGTGATAACAGGCCCAGTCCTTCTGTTTGCACTTGAAAGCGATCTCTCACTTACGGTTGCTTCTGT
Organism: uncultured Nitrososphaera sp.; assembly: GCA_964464485.1. Lineage (GTDB taxonomy): Archaea > Thermoproteota > Nitrososphaeria > Nitrososphaerales > Nitrososphaeraceae > Nitrososphaera. Next base: position 8,108 of record CAYXGH010000052.1, on the reverse strand, counting down.
ATATGGCCAAATACTCGCCATCAAGCTTGGGCTTGCAGCCGTGATGGTAGCAATGGGAGCATATTCTCAATTTGTTGTACAGAAAAAGGCAGTAGCAATGATGGCCAGCGGCGGCGGTGAAGGTAGTGATGGTGGTGCAACAGCCCTACATACAGGCAGGCTTAGGCACTACGGAAAAACACTCAAGGCAGAGGCTGGCGTTGGCATAGCACTTCTATTTATGGTATCGTTGATGGCCAATGGCGCACTGCCATCCGGTCAGTTCCCTGCGTACGAGCGAGAGGACTTAGATGCACAGGCTGCATTTGCAGAGGCGCCTAGGACTGATTTTATGAGAACTCTTTATACATCCGAAGGTACCATAAAACTTGATATAAGCCCATTTGCAGTAGGGCAAAATACTTTCAAATTATCGTTCTTTGAGCAAGACGGCAGCAACGCTACAGGAATCGAGTCTGCTACCATGAAGCTAACTCAGCTTGAAAGAGCAATAGGCCCAATTACTGTAGAAACTACAGAGCAATCAGAAAATGTGTTTTTGACAGATGCTGCATTTAGTTTGCCTGGCATCTGGCATATTGAAATTGAGGGCATCAATACCCCGGGAAGCAATATGCTGGCCTCCCTTGACACAAATGTAAAACCGTTGGTATCTAACCTTCAATTTGACACAAAGATATACAATATGTCAATTAATAACAATAACAATAATAATAACAACAATATCAACTTCCTCCCTCTATACCCTATCTTTGATATGGAAAGACAATCGATATGGGTCGGTGATTCGCTGCCAGGAAGCGGAACGATATGGCAGCTAGACATTGCTTCTGGCAACTATACTGTGCATAATATAAACGCCACACATGTAACCCAAAGCGTTCTCGCCTCAGACGGCAGCCTATGGTACATCGATCCATTGGGTGCTGAAAATAATGGTGTAGTAGGCCTTTACGAGCCATCTGATGATGATAATAATAGTAATAATTCTAGCAGCAGTAGTCGATTTGTAATCCCTGAAGAGGGCATTCCATCGGGAATTGCAATAGATGTAAACGGCAGCTTATGGATGCCAATAGTTGTAGGAAACGGGTCTGACAAGGTTGTCAAGTTCGACCCTGATACTGAACAGTTCTCATCTTATGACATACCAACCCCAGGCGCAAGACCTGCTGGAATCACTTCTGATAGGTTAGGTAACATCTGGTTTGCAGAAGCAGGCGCAGACAGCATTGCCAAGATAGACCCTGCTACAGGAAACATTACAGAGTACAAACCAAAGAATCCGCTCCAGGCGCTTGATGAACCTGCAGCAGTATTCGCCGATCCGGACAGTTTCGACATTTACATTTCAGAGCACAGCGGTCATACGATAACAGTATACAATTCCCTCCTTGGCATATTTCGCGAATACCCCTCGATCAATGAGGCTGGTCTTCCTTTTGGCATGGCGATGGATAGATATGGCAACCTGTGGTTTGCGCAGCATGAGATAGATAAAATTGGTGTAATAGATCCAAGGACTGGAGAGGGAACCGAAGCTAACCTCCCGCTTGTAGGATCGTTTGTACAATGGATAACTTCAGACAATGAGGGAAGGATTTGGTTTGCAGCGCAACGAGGATCTGCGCTTGGCAGCATCACTATAACGGCTACCCCCTCCTCTCCAGGAACAGTCAACGAAGAAAGACAGCAGCTGCTGAATGGCTCTTCGGGTCCAATCTCGCCTATTCAACAGCTTGGGCTCTCATTTGTAGACATAGCGGGACCAGTCATAGCAGCCGGAATAGTTATAAGTGCTCTTGTATATACAAAGAGTGCAATAAATTTAAAGCGCAATGTCCGTACAGCACTGAGACTGAGCAGATAGAAATGCAAAATAATGGTGTAATGGCTAATAGCGTTGTGTTGTTTGATCTCTCCAAATGTAGGACAGGTACACTTATCTAATCGAGGCCAAAATGAAAGGCCATATTAAAGACAGTAGTAACGTCAGTCAACATCAAAAATTATTCAAAATTATGAGCTATGGGATTTGGCCAAAAATGGCACACTACTTGTATTTCATACAAGCAAGCATATTTTTTCATGAGAGCCTGTCTGAACTCTCCAACCCCATAGTACAAAGCAAAATCAAAAAGAAAAGGGAAAATAAGGTCAGCAATTGAGTACTGCCGCACCTCCTGAATCCAGGACGTTCTGAGTTCATGGCATAACCGGATGGCTGTCTACTCCTACTCTAAGCAACATGTCCGACTATGTGAGTCCCGCCATCATGATGCAATGATCACTTGCAATAACCCGTCCCCTTGTGTTAGAAATGTCCTCAAGTTGCTGTTTGTAGCATTTAGCTAAGGTGGAACTGTATTTGCTGCGATTCTAACTCTATCTACATTAGCATTATCGATACGGTCTTGCCTGATCTGAGAAATGCTAGTGCATGGTCTACTCCCATTGCAGCTGAGTGGACTTTGCTGGTCTGTAGCATTGCCACTAGTTATATGGATTAGTATTGATCTTCCATGCCCTGACGCATAGGAACGACTTGACGCTCTTGTCGCACCTGAGGAACTATGTGTTTCAGAGGAACCATGCTGAGCTACTGCTGTTGTCTGCATGCTAGAGGGGTAGACAAAAATGCTAGCAACAAGTATATGCCTATAACCACCGACTATGTCATCAGTATTTTGATTCTTGCGATGTCTAGCATGGCACATGAAATAGAATGACATTGTCATAAGGATCATGATGATGTAATATATTCGACGAATGCGCCTTGACAATTAAGTTAGGAGAAGAAGAATTGAAAGGAAATCGTTATCCAAGAAAGAGTGAGTGTGACTCCTAAATTCTCTATTTTGAGGAACATGATGGACGCTATCTACTAGAAGTCATCTCATAAATGGCGAAATAAGGCAATAGCTCAATTATTGACTGCCACATCTGGGCGAGATATCCCGCCAATATAGTACATTTTTCCGGCTAGCGAATATTTATGAGATGACCTCTACTATTCTTCTAACAAATCATAGCGCTATCCGTTCTGCTAAGACTTCCTTATATCATACATTTGGCAAGTAGTCCATTTTGATAATTCCGAAATCTGATAAATGACAAGCCGTCAGCAATATTGGGCGAAGGCATACAAAAAAGAAAAAGAGAGGATATATGAGCTATCCTCTTATCTGTGGTTGTTGTGAATGTTTTTTTTATCATGGAGTAGCAGTCTCTTCAGGATGCTGTTGTTCTTCCTCATGGCTATGGCTATGTTCGCCTCTTGCTATTTCGTTGACACCAATGACTACAGTACTTGTCGATGGTAGAGTAACGTCTTCATCACCCGGATTTTGAATCGCGATATCTGTAATCACTGTCGTAGTAGTAGTAGTAGCGTTGGTAGAAGTTGCATTGGTCTGCTGCTCAGGTGCTGGCAGATCAACGTGGTATAGACATAGCTCACCTGGAGTAGAAAGCTCAGCGAGCAGTTCTAGAGGAACAGGCGCCAATTCCGGAGCTACTCCAATTAGTATGTTGAGGGTGGAAGTCGAATCCTCTTCGCATGGAATCTTTGCAGCTATATGGCCATTTTCAAGGGTGTATGGTGTGGTGTCATAGAGATGTATAAAACTATTCGAGGGAATTGTTTGGTCTGCAAGTAAAGCAAATACTGAGTCCCTGACGGTAAATGTATCTGTACGAGTTTCATTTGCTGTATGCTCTTCTTCAGTCATAGTGGTCCCCACTTCTTCTGGGGGTGCTTCAGGTATTGTGGCGTTTGTTGCTTGTTGTTGTGACATTGCAGGCGAGAAAGATAGCATTGGCGCAGATAGAAAAGCAAGTGCTCCTACTGCAAGAGCCAGAACTCCTAGAGCTGGTATCCTTTCATTTGCTTTCATATAAAAGTCATGATCTCTCCTTTGTAATAATAATTGTGGTTAAATAATCACCATGTTTTTTCTTATATATCCTTGGCGGGTTTTTATAGCATGTTTAACTTTGGATTTCTTACCTATCTCTGTATACAAGAGTGATTGACATTTCTCCTGTATGCAATTTCTTTCAGTCAGTCTGTTGGAGAGACATTTTTGAAGCATAGCATCCTGCTCTGGTAGCATATGTATTAAGAATGATGAACCTCGAGATGGTGATCTGCCTATACAGGTAAGTCAGGACTGCTGCTGCAACATTTGCAGTTACAAAAATTCCAAACCCTTGCACTTCCTGAAAAATCATAAGACTTGAGCGAACCTGTCTTATTCTTTTAAGAGTGCCGCTGCCAAGCCCAGCTGCCTCTTGCTCTTGATAAAATATAGAGTGCTGCCTGCTATCACTGCTCCAGAAAGCAAAATAGCAAGGATTGTAAATGATTCATCTGCCGGTGGCTGTTGTTGTTGTCCTTCTATTTCATCTTGGTCCGTTGTTTCTAGCAGGCTCGGCGCAACCTCTGGTACGTCCTCTTGGAGTCTGTAGTTTAGGTCATACGCTCCTATTCGCTGGGCTGTAATCCGAATTTCCCAATTGCCGGGCTGGCTAAGGAACCCGCCGGAAAGGTGGTAGACGCCTTCAAGATCTGGTATCATATCTTGTATGATTGGACCAATCCCTCTTTCTCTGTTGTTAAATATCATCATCACATTTGAAATCTCCTGCGCCATGCTCTCTCCATCCTCGTCTGTAATTGTCACAATAAAGTGATTATATCCTGCATAAAAAGGGGTAATTTCTAGCCCGATGTTTGCATCCATAACGGTACTCCTGCTAGTAAAGGAGCTTACACCTTCAATGTGCTCCTGGCCATGAACTGGTGTACCTGCTCCTAGGTCGTGATGACCTGTAAGCGAAGGAGGCGGGGTTATTGTGAGAAATGATGCTATGATCAGGACTGCGATAGCTATCAGAGATTCTGCCTTTATCGTCTTACCAAAGCGCTCTGCCGCAGAGTAATCATCGCCTTTTTTTGGTGCCCTGCCTCCATTGCCGATCAAGCTGGGACGGTCGTTAGTGGTAGTAGTGCTAGCAGTGCCGCTGCTGCCACCTCTACCCGAGATATTTCTAGCTTCTACAGCCACGCTCATCATGCTCCTATGGACCTTCAGTTGATGGTATCCACCTAGCACGACCAATGGGATTATGGCTGCTAATTTTATTATCAATATATTGCCATACTGAGTTTCAAAGAGGGACTCAGGAACTTGAAGATGAATCCAAGCTAGGTAAAGGCCTGTTACTGCGATTACCCCCAGAGATGCTGTTGCAAGAAGTGAAAAATAAGGCAACAGCAATGCAAAATAATATGAATTGATCCTTTGCGAGTGCTCTTTTTTGTTACCTCTACTTTTTATGCCGAATTCTTTGCTGCTGTAAGAAAGCATTGACCTGCTCTTGGAGCGTACAGCAGTTAGCATCACAGAGGCTATGTAAAATAGACCACCTATCCATACCGCTACTGCCATTATATGTACCCAGTCAGCTGCTATAGAGACAAGTGGGAAAAACTGCACAGCAGCACTGTGGCTTACCATACTATTGGAAAAAATGGCGACTGAGCCGGATAGAAGGACAATGATAAGCAAGGGAATGGGATAGATATTGACAACAGCAACAGGCCCTACCGCCTCTTCTTTCTTCGTTTTCCTCAGTTTTGAATAAAGCATGACAGCTGCAGCAGCTATTATAGCAACTGATGCAATCATCCTTAGTATCCAAACGGTGCCAACAGGGGTAAAAATAAGGGAGGCAAAGGTGGAGCTAAACGTCTCTCCAATGTCTGCAGAGAGGGTGTGAGCTTGTAGCGACATCAGTGCAGTACCAGTGATCATGATAGCTATTCCTGATGAAATGAGTATCCACGTTAGGCGTCTACTAGCGGACTTAGCAATTTCAGCATCATCCTTCGATATCTGATTATTGTTGCCTGAAATGGCCGCCCGTGAGAACTTTCTCCACAAAACCATATGACCTACTATTGAGCCGACCACTGCCACCTGTGCAACAATAAGGATCCCTTTCAATATCCCATCAAATGTGGCTGTTACTGGCTCGATTTCGGCGCCGGGAACTGTGGCAGGAGTTTCTCCTACTGCAGCTATATCGCCAACTCCAAAAACAAAAGATCCACGGGTTATGTGTCCATCATCAAGTGAAAGAGCTCTCCATGAGACTGTGTATATGCCATCTGTAAGACTTGCAGGATCCATTGTCACCATTGCCTCTCTGTCATTATGATCACCTGTAACTGTAAAATCATCGTTGTCAACGCGCTGGTTCTGAGAATCAATAACGTGTATGTAGCTTGTAACTGGGTCTGGCCGCTCTGAGAAAATGATCGCTACCTCTGAAGGTAGGGGTTGACCCTCTTGAAAATTTGTATCTGGAGGAGGTGAATATAATATGGGACTTGCGTGAGCGAACGCATCTCCTACAGTTGATACTGTAAATGGCACTACGATAACGGCCATGAGTATCAATAGTATTACCATATAGCGAGTCAATTTCATCATATATTCATCTTTCACTCTGGTCAGTATCATCTACTAATGGGCGCGTCCTTCATATTAGTCTGTGCTTGATTTTCTTTTGAAGATTTTCTTGAAGTATGATTGTTGTTATTGTTACTAGTTTTGTTTCTCCTCGTGCCCAAAACGGAATAAAGGAGAAAGAGATATCTCTCTTTCTTTTTTTTATTATTGAGCTGTTGTTGCATTTCCTCCCTGTTGTTGTTCTAATTGTTGCAGTCTTGAGAGAATTTCTTGGTTGGAAACGTAAGGCTCAGGGAAACCTAAGTCAGCACGTTCCACGGGGCATCCAAAGACTCCTGCCTGTTCATGGCGAGTCACATTTTCGGATATCTCTACTGCAGTAGCGTTTGCTGGTGCTTCTACATGACCCGCAGGATTACATGTAAATGTATAGTCGAAATCTGTACCATTGATGTTGCCAAATAGCCTGTAGCTGTACGTAGTTTCCACAGTTGGGAAGAATACTGCCTCATAGCGACCTGGCTGCATGAATGCAGGCTCAAGGCTAAATACTGTTTGTTGATCGCCTGCGATAACCTCTACTTGCAAGACTTCCTCTAGGCCTTCAACTGGCTGAGTCTGATTTGCTCTGGAATTCATAGGGTCGTTAGGGTCAGGCGAATAGACAGCAAGTTCAACACCAGATTTGTCATCGACAAACACCGGTTCATCTATAGATCCTATGACAACTAGGTAGTCGTTTTCGCCGATCGTAAAGAGTGCTCTTTCATGGGCAAATGCTGTTTGAGACCATGTAGAGAGCAGAAGAATCGACGTAACTAGAGCTGTTGTTGATATTGTAGCACCTGAAAAGAGCCGATAATTTTTTTTTAGGTTCATCTATTTATTTCGTATCATAAAGAATAAGAATATTATGGTTCAACCATCGAACAACAACAGAATGCTCCAACCTTTGGATTATAAGAAAATGAGTCTCTGCAAATGTATCTCCATCATTAACGCGATCATTTGATAATCAAGTACAACATAAAAAACTAGTAGGTTAGTAGAGGCTGCGCAAGCTGCCGCTTCGCATAAGCAGTACAAGGACTGCAAGTAATGCTGCTGCAAGCAGCGGTGTGGTAAGAATTGAGAATTCTGGCACCACTACTGTACCTATTGCAACTCCGCCACGATTTTCGTCGGTCATTCCATCTTCATCTACTACAGCTTTGACATCTATGTGGATCCTGTACGTGTCTTCAGCTGGGAATGTGAAATTTACCGAATCTGTGCCATTGGTTGCAACCAAATCGTGTCTTCTCTCCACTATATTTTCATCCTGGTCATATATTGCGATGGAGTACAGGACATCAGAATCTACAAGGGGAACATTTTCCATCAACATATCTGAAAAAGCAATATCAAGTCTTGAGTCTGCACCTGGCTCAAGCTGTGGAGGTGACCAAGAGGTTTCAACCTGCAACCCGCCTGTTTCTGTAATAAATTGTGTTGTCGTTATGTTTTGTAATTGATGATCCTCTGGTGATAGTGAAAAGACCATGCCATCGATATAGTTATCGCCAGTTGCTTGCCGCTCTTGCTGCCTCTCAGCCAATGAAATTAGCTCCTCTCTTGCTATAACATAGT
>CAYXGH010000051.1:0-8256 GCA_964464485.1 uncultured Nitrososphaera sp. | reverse complement strand
AGCAATGGTGAAAAGACACAAATACTCTACGGTGAAGACTTGACTACTCATGCTATAGCACAAGGAATGTTGAGCGCAAGAAAAAAAATCGACATGTGTGTAGATGCCACAGCACCGATAGTGGGTATCAAGCTTGAAATACTCAAGGAGGCAAAAATCAAAGCGAAGAAAAAAGGCGTTAGGATAAGGTATATTACAGAAATTACCAAAGACAATATCTCTTACTGTAGAGAGCTGGCTCAAATAGTTGAGCTACGCCATCTTGATAATATTCAAGGTAACTTCGGACTAAGTGAGAGAGAGTATTGTATGGCTATAGCGCCTATTGAAAAAGAAAAGCCTGTAACCCAAGTAATATATAGCAACGCGAAACAAGTAATCCGACAACATCAATCTCTGTTTGAGACGTTATGGAGTAAAGCAACACCTGCTAAACTTAAAATAAAGGAAATAGAAGAGGGCAGACCTGTCTTTGGAAGGACTGAAGTTCTATATGGAGAAGAAAATGCTATCCCAAAAACTATTGAATTTATGAAGAATGTGAAGAAGACCCTGGACATATACTTCGACTACCTAGGGCCGTCGATAATTATTGAACTTGATGCTTACAAAAATAGCTTTGTGGAGATTAGAAGACGAGGTGGAAAAATACGGGCTTTAACAGAGATTACAGATCAGAATATTCACTATTGTAAAGATCTTTTGAAAATGGTAAACGAGCTACGGCATTTAGAAAGGCTCAAGGGTTGTCTGTCAGTAAGTGAAACAGAGATGATTACTACTAGAGTATTGCAAGAAGCTAAACCATTAACTGAAGTCATTCATAGCAATGCCCAAGACTTTGTACAGCAAGGGCAGTATATCTTTGATGCCTTATGGAATAAAGCTGTTCCTGCTGAGCAAAAAATTAAGGAAATCAAAGAAGGCATAGAACCAGAATTTGTAGAGGTTATTACAGATGGCAGCAAAGCTGCCCGGATTATAATGGAATTTGCAAGGTCTGTAAAGAATGAAGCATTGATACTTATGCCCCACAGCAAGACTATGATAAGGGCAGATAGGCTTGGACTTTGGAACTACCTTGTTGATGCGGCAGAAAAGGGTGCTCAAGTAAGGATTATTTGTCCACTATCAGATGAAAATTCAAAAATTGTTAAACGACTATCTGATAGTAGTAGCAATATCAAAATTCTCAACGGTCAAGAAACAGAGTCTGGAATATTCATAGCAGATGGCATAAAGTATTTCAGTGTTGAGGACAGGGATGTAAATGCAGAAGAGGTTTCTGAAGCAATTAGTATGATGATATATTCGAATAGTAAAAAAGGCGCCAACCTCTTCAGATCATTTTTTGATGCATTATGGATCCAAATGGATCTATATGAAAAATTGAAGACACACGAAAATGCTCAGAAAGAATTTATTAACATAGCAGCTCATGAACTTAGAACGCCGATTCAACCAATACTAGGATTCGCTGAGGTCCTACGGGGGCTTATCCACAAAGGACCAGAAAGAGCCTATATTGAATCGATATTGAGAAATGCAAGACGACTTCAGACACTCACCGAGCAAATTTTGGACGTAACAAGAATTGAAAGCCACCGGAATTTGATATTGGAGAAGGAGCTATTCGATCTTAACGAATCTATAATGACTGCAATTGAAGACGCTAAGCGCTATAATGACAAATTAGGCTTGGTAGCGTCAACAAAATTCATTTATACTCCAACAGATAGGATAATGGTTTTTGCTGATAAAAGTAGGATACACCAAGTTCTTTCTAATTTGCTAGGCAATGCGGTTAAGTTCAATAACAAAAACGGAGAGGTGTTCATATCTGCTGAAAGGCTTGATAATGAAGTTGTTGTCAAAGTTAAAGATACTGGGTGCGGTCTAAATTCAGACGTTCTGCCGAAACTATTCACTAAGTTTATGACTAAGTCCGATAGAGGCACCGGTCTTGGATTGTATATATCAAAATATATCATCGAGTCACATGGAGGTATGATAAAGGGAGAAAACAACAAAGATGGAAAAGGTGCCACGTTCACCTTTGTTTTACCACTAGAACAAAGAGGAGAGCGTAAAGATCAGTAATAATACACCTACTCCACAATAAATTCAAGTATATAACTTACAAACAAGACAACAGCAGAATTTATGTTAGATGATGTAGCCAATGTGTGCGATTATTTTATCTCTGACTGTATAACTTGTTTTATGGTTCTGATAATAGACTGATAGATAATAGACTGATGTCTTTCTGCCATTTGCTAGTAGTAGAATGTGTATATTCGTATATCAGGTGCCCTGGCAACTATAGTGAACTAAAATAGTTACATTCTCATGAGTTCAGGATCGATAAATGCAATATGGCAATCTCCAATACAGCATAACAACTGCATCCTTCTCCTTCTATTTTACTGTCCACTTATAATGATATATATGTGTGAGACATGAGGTATTAGCTTTCATCTTACAATCACAATACTGGGATCAAGACACAGACATCTGACAGAACAGATGAACATTTTCCTAGCAAACTTTGGAGCAAGTACGATCTCTTTATGATGACCTTTCTAAACTAATATATTCAAACCAGCAGAGCTTCGAAAGCAATCGCTCAAGAAGCTTTTACCTCTGGAAACAAGAAGAAGAATTGACGAAGATGACCCACGCATTATATAAATGAAATTTCTATAAGGCAAGGAGCAGCTAACCTCGCTTTTTAACAAAACCAATAATTCCGCTTATTAGAAAGCGGGTTAAATTAATTAATCTATAAACAATTCGATAGGTATAGACAGCAAGATGCCCTATTTTATGAACCACGCCAGCGTAAAAAGCGCAAGCAAAGAAGATACTTATAGCAAGATCTTGGTGCTCTGCATAGACAGGGACAACGACATTGGCTCAAAGGGCGGCATTGAGACACCAATAGTCGGCCGCGATGCATGCATCAATGCTGGCACTAGGCTTGCACTTGAGGATCCAGAGGATGCAGACTCGAATGCCATTTTTGGCTCAGTCAAAACATACGAGGAGCTTGTGAGCAAGGGCCACGATGCTGAGGTTGCGGTAGTAGCTGGCAAGTTCAATAGGGGCGTCGAGGCTGACGAGAAGATAAGCCTTGAAGTGAAAAGCATACTTGAGAAATATCGCGCAGACGGCGCAGTTATTGTCTCTGATGGCGAGGACGACGAGACAATCCTACCTGTAATCCAATCAAGAGTACCTGTGATATCAGTGCGGCGTGTAATTATCCGGCATAGTAGAAGTGTTGAGTATTCGTACGCGGTGCTGGGCCGGTACCTTAGAATGCTCATTTATGATTCCCAGTATTCCAAGTTCTTTTTAGGCGTCCCCGGCATCCTACTAGCAGCAGGGGCACTTGCCGTCATATTCGATGCGGCAAAGTGGATAACTGCAATCGTGCTTGCAATTCTTGGTGGTGCATTCATCGTCAGGGCATTTGACATCGACAAGGCACTAAGCTCATTTGGCAGGCTGACTCCAACGTCGTTTATTAAGATATTCTCAATCATTGGCGGCGTGCTTATCATACTTGCAGCCATTGCAAACGGCATATCTAGCATACCATCCAACATACTTACTCCTGAAATGAGTGCACTTGACATCGTTTCAAATAGAACTATAGTGGGAAGATTTGCCGACAGTACGATAACTCTGCTATGGATAGGGATTGCTACAATCCTTGGCGGCATCCTGTTGAGCGATTGGTTCAAGGGAAGCAGCAGGATTATGTCTGATATACTGCGTCTTGCTGTGCTTGCGCTGCTCTATATCCCACTACTACAGTTTACATCCGTGCTTACACAAGGGACAAACCCATTTACGCTCATCTCATCTCTGCTGATAGGCCTTGCGGTGTCGCTTGTAGCTGCAACAGTCCTTTACTATTATTTTAGGAACAGAAAAGGCGGCGAAGTTCTGAAACACTAATGTAAAGGTGACTGCAGCAAAAAATTACCATGCCACAACAGCACGGAGACTATGATCCAAAACAGCAAAAATGGTTTTGCGGCTACTGGATGTCGCAAGAAGAATGGTTAGACATACACAACTATTCAGTGCCTGCCCTACTGCAGGACCAAGAGAAAGAGCTAGCGGCAAAAGAGAATGACTATGACGAAGAATGATACTGCAAAAAACTTACAAACAACCAGATCAATCACAGACTATTGATAGACGAGCGATCGGCCGGTGCAGTGGTATTTTATATAGAAGACAATTCCGAGCCGGAATACCTATTATTGCATTACTCCGCCGGCCACTGGGACTTTCCAAAGGGTAATATTGAGGCAGGCGAAAACGAAAAGCAGACTGCTACTCGTGAAATTCAGGAAGAAACCTGCATTACTGATGTTGAATTTTTAGATGGCTTCCGCATGAAAATTGAATACAAATACAGACATGACAATAAGCTCGTGAGAAAGGAGGTTGTGTTGTATCTTGCACGGGCGCGCACACACAAAGTAATCCTTTCACCTGAGCACATTGGCTTTGCATGGAGAAAATTCGATGACGCAATGCAGCAACTGACTTATCTAAACGCCAAAAACCTATTGTCAGCTGCAAAAAAATATCTTCAGCAACACTCACTTGCCTATCGATAAAATTCTGTTTTGGATTTCTCCTGCGACCTTGGCAGGCTGCTTGGCCTCAACTATTGACCTGCCAATTATTAAATAATCTGCGCCGTTTCTGATTGCCTGCTCTGCATCGCCGCCCTGCGCTCCAACTCCAGGTGAATACACCGGCAGTCGCCCTGCGACCTCTTTTAAAATCTCATCTTGAGTTGCGCCCACCACTATGCCGTCGACACCTGCAGTCTCCGCCCTTTCAAAAAACATTTTGTATAGCCTGCATCCTTGTATTTTGAGCCCAAAGCCTTCCTTTGCCTCTGGGTGGCTCATGTAGACAAGCGCAATGATGCCTGCATCTGCCTTGTGTGCCTTTTGTACTAGCGAAGCAAGCGTGTCTCTACCAATAAAGGGATTTGCTATGGCAGCATCAAAGCCCATCTTTATTAGGTGGTCGACGGCAACAGCGTTGGTGGTTTCTATGTCGTTCAGCTTGATGTCTGCTATCGATTGTAGCCCAAAAGAATGGGCCAGTCTGTTTATGTGCAAAATTTCAGATGCAGAGAGTGGTAGGATGATATGGAAGTTCATCTTGACGGCGCAGACGTGGTGCTCAACTGCACAGATGGTCTTTGCTGCAAGTTCCGGCAGCCTTTGATTGCCTTGTGGTCTAGGATCAAGGGCAAGAACTATTGGGCTTTTTTTTTCTATAGCCGCTGCGGCAATTCTTTGGAAAAATGGCCTAGTCATAGGTCTTTACCAGCGGGTGATCCTCTGCCAGTCTTATCACCTTGAGATAAACGTATCCGTGTTCATCTAGCCTTGTCAAGAATGTTGGCTGAACGGCTTTTTGACTGCTGTAGCGCAAAAATGGCTCCTTTGGCTCTTCTTCCACTGTCACGTAGTAAAAGTAGGAAATGGTCTCATTCTCATTTGCACTCATTGCAGTGCCTAGCACGATCTTGCCTCCGCGTTCTTTGAACAGAAAGAGCGGCAAGGGAGGCTCATCGTATATTGTCTTATAGGCTGCCACCTTGGCAAGGCTTGGTAGATCCTTAAGCTTTATGACTGTATAGCCTGATCCTTTGCCAATCCTCGCAGATCTTGCAAGCGAGCGGGGGAACTTTTCCACCTTGAGAATAGGCGAGTAAACATATGTAGGATTGTCAACCGAGCTGGCAAGCAACACTTCTTCAATGCCGTTGCTTACTCTGTAGGCCAGGTACTGACCATCCTTTGAGTCTTCTTGTGTATAATAGATCACAGGCCTTCCATTGATGATATCAGTCTGAACGGCAAGCACCTCGTGCCTGTTAAACTGAAGTGAAAATGCAGGCAAAGGAGTCCGCTCCAGCGCGCATACTAGCCTGCCAAAATCCCTGAGGCTTGCCAGCGCAATGTAGCATGGAGCCTTAAGCTGCAAATCGCGATATTGTTAATACTTACGGTATTAAAGTCATCCGTTGGCGGTAGAGTAATTATCATTGGAGAAGCTGGACAGACTTGTAGAGCAGGCCAAATCAATTGTTCTTGAAAGTAGCAACCCAGACAGGATGTCGCTATGGCGTGCCTATGTGGCCCTTGAATACGCAATATTGGATGTGAAATTACGTCATGGCCTTGAGGGGAATCCTCCGCCCAAGCCTGTCAAGTTAGCAGACCTCGCTGCTGCAAAATCAATGATCGGTAGGCTTGATCTATCATCTGGCGACAAGAAAAAACTGCTCTATGACCTGCGTTCATGCAGGGATATCGTAAAGGCGCTGGTGGCAAGTAAGCTACGATGACCTGCGGTCTATAACATCATAGACCTCTCTTCCAGTGCCAATTAGGGTCACCTTCAGGCCGGTCTCGCCTTCAATGTTTTCAATGAATTTTTTTGCATCCTCGGGCAACTTTGTGTATTCGCGCAAGCCTGCAGACTGTGGGAAAACGACGTCCAGCTTTGTGACTGCAACTTGCGTTGCACTATTGAGCCTGATCGCTTTCTTGGCAAGCTCCATATCAAAAGGCGCAGCCCTCCTCTGCCTGCCTGTGACGCTCCCATGCTCGATCCAGCCGCGCTTTCTTGCCTCTTCTTCGCTCAGCTCATTCTCAAGCGGCCCGCTGCCAACACGTGTGACATATGCCTTGAAGACCACTAGTATTTCGTCGACTCTTTTTGGTCCGATGCCAATATGCGAACAGATGCCAGAAGCAGTCACGTCGCTTGATGTGACATAGGGGTAGCCCCCGTGAAACAGCGACAAATAAGTGCCCTGTGTCCCTTCCACTATCACCCTCTCATTGTTGTGTAGAGCATAGTTAACTGAATTGCTGACATCTTCTATGTAAAGCGACAATTCTTGAATGTCTTTTGCAAGCTTGAGCCTCCGGAGTGCTCTGTCAGCATTAGCCGGGCCAGTTCCAGTGCCTGTAGTGCCCACCTTGCTCTTAAGGTAGTCTTCGCCTATGTCACGGTCAATATGTATTTGCTCAATAATGCCGCACTGACTGTCCACAAATGTCCTGTCGTCTGCATGAAACTTCGCTATTTCATCTATCAAAACCTGCGGGTTGACAAGCACTCCTGCGCCGACCAAAAGCCTAGTTGTCGGGTTGAGCACAGCACTTGGTAACATGCGCACCTTGTACTCCTTGCCTTCGAAAGTAAAAGTGTGACCTGCATTTGGACCAACACCTCCACGCACAGCAACTGCAGGGTTGTCCTTTTTCGCCAAGTAGGCTATAATCTTGCCCTTTCCTTCATCTCCATAGAATCCGCCGACTATAACAAGGCATGGCATAAGGTTCTCTCCTACTGGCGTAGTTATTTAATTCATCCTTAAAATAAGATAAATCCCTCCATTACCCAATCTAATCATATGAACAATGCAGCTGGCAACATCATCCATATACTTGCAGACCTGCCGGATTTTTTGCGAAAACAAATGCTGCAAAACCGTCTCAAAGAGTTCTATGAAATGAGCGATGACGAAAAGAGCGAAATGATAAACATGGCATTAGCAGCAGTGCCCACCATAGATCCAAATAAATTGTCAATCCTTTTCAAGACCTGGCTTGAATTACTATCAGAATTTGATGCGGAAAAGCGTGGAGTAATGTTCCAGACCTACTGCATGCAGATTTTGGCAAACCCTTGCTCTATTGCAAAGCTTGACTTTAAGTCGCTGACTACTGCTTTTGTGTCACTTGATCAAGTACACCGAGAGCGCCTAACAGATTCGCTGCATGAAGTGCTCCTCGGGCTGCCAAACAGGAGCGAAATACTAAAGATGATTCCGGAGCACTCGCTAAAAACTGTAGGGCTGAAATGATTAGTGATGGTGGTCGTGTTGCGCCTCAGGGTTGTCCGGCTTTTTTTCTATTTCGCCAATGCCCTTTTCAAGTCCAAAGAACGCCCTCTCATACTTGCGGAGCGCCTTTCTGTGTTCTGGCAGTGACATATCCAGTCTCATCTCGTTCATGACCATGACAGCATAAGTGGTCCACTCCTTCCAGCATGCCGAGCATGCAGGGTATTTCTCAGCGGCTGGATCCTCGATGATCTCCTCAAAAGTCTTACCACACCTCAAGCAAGTCTTACTCATCTGTAATTGGTGATGCTCTGGATATTATAAGTTGTTAGATTGTGAAAAACTCCTAAATC
>CAYXGH010000050.1:0-8380 GCA_964464485.1 uncultured Nitrososphaera sp. | reverse complement strand
AGTAGAAGATGAATCCTGTAGTACATTTTGAAATGCCAGCAGAAGACAGAAAGCGTATGGCTGACTTTTACACCAAAGTCTTCGGTTGGAAAACCCAACAGCTAGGCGAAGAATTGGGAAATTATGTCTTAGCTACCACAACAGATTCTGATGAAAATGGCAGCCCAAAAAAGCCAGGCGCAATAAACGGGGGATTCTTTCAGAAAACTGATGACAAACCTGCACAGTATCCTTCAATAGTTATCGCAGTCGAGAATATTAAAGAACACATGACTCAAGTAGAAGAGTCAAGAGGGAAGGTTCTTGGTGAGCCAATGGATATACCAGGAGTTGGACTGTATGTATCGTTTTTTGATACAGAAGGCAATAGGGTAAGTATGATTCAACCCACTCGTTAATACCATGCGGCATGAATTAGAACTCAAAACATATTGTAGAGAAAGATAACTCCATCAAGGAACCACACCCCGAGAAAAATATGCAAAGAATGAGAATCACAATGACCAAACCATCTGAATATTTTCCCACAACAGTCGATGAGTACCTGGCTACAGTACCTGACGATGGTCACAAAGTGCTTCAGAAACTTAGGCACATTATCAAATCTATTGTTCCTGAAGCTGAAGAAAGGATTGCTTACAGAATTCCTATATTTAGGCTTGAGCATGATTTAGTAGGGTTCTCTGTTCAAAGAAATCCTCAAGAAAGACTCTGCTCGTTTTATACTATGAGTCCGCCACTAGTAAAAGCGATCAAAAAGATTTGCACGATTACAAAGTTTCAGGTGCAACCATTCATTTCACACCTAAGAAGCCATTACCTGCAGCGCTTATTAAAAAAATTGTGCGTGCAAGAATAAAAGAATTATCAGGAAAAGCTAAAAAATAGAGGGCTGAATTCAAAATCGAATGAAAATTAATGCAGGCAGTCGTGATTTGGATAAAAATTCATTTGAGTCCAAGGAACAATTGGGTCCATTTTTTGAACGTTTTTTTATTTTTAGCGGGCCCAGAGGGACTCGACAAAAAAACGTTCATAACTGAGACTCGATGAATCACTAGCACGCAACGAGAATTGAAGTAATGTTGGTTATCTTTTAGGTATCCGTATTAGTCATAGATTGCCATTGGTGTGGGTGTGTGTACCTTATCCATGCGCCATCGCCTCCAAATTAGGATTTTGTCAGCAATGAACAAAGAGCAAACAAAGAAAGGAGCCAGCATCGCAGGTCTTTGGGTAAGCAGTTGTTTCATAGATCCTAGCCACGTCGTTTTCAGCTTAAATAGGAAAAAATCCAAGAGAGGCGCAATGAGATGCAAGCGCATGACCATTATGAAGTATCCCCCTTGTTCTATCATGCTGGCAGCTCATGAACCCACCAGCATCCACAATAGGCCTGAATCTAAATCAAGCTTTCTCTTAGCCTGCAACAAAATTAGCCATCATCACGTTTCTAGGCAGCATCATAACTAGGAGTTGTGCCGTAAGATCTTCAATTTTACTCCTACTGGTCTAAAACACACTTCGTTCGCTGTTCGCACGCTTGGCGTTATCACTCATTTCTGATACTAGGGCAATGATATCTTTTGCAGGGTCGATCAAGATCTTTTTGCGCTCAGTTGACTGAATTTTGGTATCTATTAGTGCAACATATTCATTGTAACTGTCCATCAATTCTTCTTTAGTTCTTCTGTACAGCAATTGCTCGGCTGTCAGAAGTTCCCTTACCTCCTCTATCCACTCGTCGCCCTCTTCAACCGATAAAATGCCATCAGAAATCAAATCTTGTATGGCAAAGACAAGCTCCATTCTATCAATTGAAATTCTGGCATCAATCTCGCCTGTTTTGATCAGCCTTCTAATGTTAGAGGGCGTAAAGTCAGTGATCTTGCCAAATGTCGCGCCAGCGTTCTCTAGTCTGTCTATACGCCAGACCTTTGATATGCGTGGCTTTCCGTACAAGAGATCTCTATATGTAGTAAACCTATATTCGCCGACCCTTGCTATGGTTTTTGCCTCTCTTCCCAGAATCTCGTCAACGCTCTTTGAAAGACCTTTTGATCTAGCGAGCTCGACAAGGTCATTAGCCATGTTCACAAAGTCTGTCATAACATACGCTACATATTCGTCGTAAGTGGTCCTGTCATGAAACAGAATGTCGCTCTCTCTGTCATCAACAAGATCCTTGTCTTGTGGAATATCTTTTGGTGCCAAAGGATGTAGATTAACAATGTACACCTCAAGTTCTGGAGTCCTGAAAAGCGATTCCGTATTGCCTCCCCGGATCTTTCGCAAATATTCCATCCAATAATTTTTGTGAGCTATCAAGAGTTCACGCAACGGTGTGTTGCTGAGGTAGCCACCGTCCCACAGTTGGCGCATGGTTCCAGTTGTCATATCCTCTATGTGAGGATGGTCTATTGCGTATTTACCAAGGGCACTGGCAAGCACTTGATCTGGCCCTATGCCATCGTAAAAAACAACATGTCTGTTTTCTGAATTCCCGTACTCAGAATACCATCTACCGTTAGCCCTTCCTTCTTTTCCCTCTGCAATTACGTTACGATTAATTGGAACATCATGTTGCTTTTCATAGCTATCAAAAACTACAGGTGTGGCATAATCCTGAATATCGACACTTGTAAGAAGCAATCTTGGCTGCTCCTTTTCAAGACTTGTCTTTATTGGAAAATCGACAAACTTTGAAAGATAGTTTCTCAACTGACTATAGTCATATCGCCACCACGGCAGGAAATCGGTAAAGGGATTGAGGAACTTGGAACCCCATTTCGGAACTGTTTCGTACATGTTTGGTACTCCACGTGGAGTAAAGGCAAACTCGAAAATTGACCAGAACGTTTTAGCACTTTCTGCATCAGCTATGCCAGAATCGACTGCATGCATGTAGTCCCACGAGCTGCGGAAAAATGAGTTCTTCTCAAATAGATCATCTGCAATAGTAGGGCACATAAGTCCTTCCCAGAATTCCAAAAGTTTTTCAGCAGAGCCTTCCCAGCTGTTATTATTCTTCATATAGTGTCCTACTAGAACTGTAGAATTTATGGCTCCTATTGAAGTACCTGCAATAATATCAAATAGCCTGCCATCTGTTCCCTCTTCTCGGCTGGCTTTTCTATAGATCTGTTGGTAGGTGCCGACTTCATAGGCACCCAGCGCGCCTCCTCCTTGGAAGACCAGTGCCCTTTGACAGTTCAGCCTACGTTCTGACAATTACGCTCACACCGCACCTGCTTTCCATGGAAGTATGTCACGTGCAAGCCAAGCATTTTCTCTCATGGCATTATCTCGAGGGATTAGAAAGATAAGCATTTTGAAAAAGGTTTCCAAAATATAGTGGAGTGTGCAAGTACAGTGAGATACCCCTATTGACGAGGGAACAAGAGACTCTATCGGCCCAGGGCATACAGCTTCATTAACCCCTGGTTAATCCTATATCTTCTTGTTATCACATTAGTAGAAGCTGGGCGTCATCTATTGATATTATTGAAACAAAGGAGGGCCCAGAGGGTTCCGGCAGAAAAAACTTCAAAATTTAGACCCAACAGATATCGTAGGTATCGACAATTCAGGCTCAGTTGTTTTATGTGATTTAGAATATCCCATGACAAACTAACAAACCTTAAATGAAGAGAAGAGCACTAAATATGTAAAATATTGCCCAGCTGTCATCCTGACATATACAGAAGGAACTTCGCTGCATGGTGTGAAGAATGTAACGCGGTATTCGGCAACTCAGTTCTTGCAAAGCAGCACCGCGATACAGAGAAACATAAGGTAAGTGTAACTGAATATCTAGTCAGCGAGCCCGCGCACTTTTCTTACATTACAAGCATTTTAGAAAACAACATGAGCCATAATTTCTTGCTCCTCCCACTGACTCTTTTTGAGCCAGTCTGTCCCTTTTTTTACGATTTTTTACCTGGCCCACAGGATTCCGGCAGAAAAACCTTCAAAATTTAGACTCAATGCACATGGCAAATCCAAAAAAGAGAATTTAGGAAATGTTTCTGTCATCACCCTGACTTTGCCTTTAGCAACGTAATCTAATGCTTCGCATAGACACTTGCGACCATTCTGGTTGGAGCCGATTATCTGAAGACAATTTAAAATTAATTCAAATGGACACGATAGGGTAGAAGGCTAGTCTAATGCTCCAATAAGCATCATCAATCTTCCGTCTGGCCTCACTCCTTCTAACGAGTCTAAAACTACTTTGTAAGAATCCCTAGTAGTTGTCAAAAATATTGCGTCTGCTGCTCCTCCATTAACCTTAAAACATCTGGCTCGTGGGTCGGAACAGAATCTCGTTCACGTCCATGTCCTCGGGCTGGCTGATGGCGAAGGCGATTGACCGAGCGAATGATTCGGCGGGAATCGCAATCTCATAGGACTTGCGGACTAACTCGGCGATATCCGACTCAGTCGTGGTGTTCGGCAGTTCCGTAGCTACCGTACCTGGCGAGATAACTGTGGTGCGGATGTTGTAGGGCTTCACTTCCTGGCGCAGCCCTTCGGACAGGGCTAGCACGGCATGCTTAGTCGTCGCATAGACCGCGGCGCCAGGTCCTACTTTATGGCCAGCCACAGAGGAGACGTTGATGATATGTCCCGGCTTTCTGATTCTTCATATACGGTAGCACTGCAGCAATGCCGTACAGCACCCCCTTGATGTTCACATCAATCAGCTGGTTCCATTCATCAATCTTGAGGCGCTCAAGTGGTGAAATAGGCATCAACCCGGCGTTGTTAACCATGACGTCGATACGCCCATACGTCTGCACGGCTGAATCGACCAATCTCTTCACCTGGTCATGGCGGGTCACGTCTGTGGATACGGCGAGTGCCTTGCCGCCCTTGCTGGTCAACTCGTCTACTAGTGACCGGAGGCGGTCCCCACGGCGTGCACCCAGTACAACGCTTGCGCCCTGCGCGGAGAGAAGCCGGGCGGTTGACTCTCCTAGCCCACTGCTTGCACCTGTGATGACGACGACTTTCCCTTCGATGTTATTATTGTTCATGATAATCTTGACTCCTGCGTGCCGCCGTCGCACGACGGTATTGTTCGTCGCTGACCTTTTCCATCCAATCGACGGTCTTGCCGTCTAGTTGTTCCTGAATGGCGATGTGCGTCATGGCCGTCATTGCCGTGGCGCCGTGCCAATGCTTCTCACCCGGCGGGAACCAGACCACATCACCCGGATGAATCTCATCTACAGGTCCGCCGTCGCGCTGAACCCAGCCACAACCAGCCGTGACGATGAGAGTCTGACCGAGTGGATGCGTATGCCATGCAGTTCGCGCTCCGGGCTCGAATGTAACGCTAGCACATCGAACATGTGCCGGGGCGGGTGCTTGAAAAAGCGGGTCGATCCTTACGGTGCCAGTGAACCACTCT
This sequence comes from uncultured Nitrososphaera sp., assembly GCA_964464485.1. Classification (GTDB taxonomy): domain Archaea; phylum Thermoproteota; class Nitrososphaeria; order Nitrososphaerales; family Nitrososphaeraceae; genus Nitrososphaera. The sequence continues at coordinate 2,964 of CAYXGH010000050.1, read as the reverse complement.
GATGGCCCCTTGTCAGAAGCTTGTGACCCAATTCTTTTGATGTCCATATATGAATCCCGTCACTTGGCTGCTGAATGTCCAGGCATTGAAACTTCTCTGACTTCCCACCTGCTATCCATTCTGAAAACAACTGCGGCTTTCATATCTCAGCAGATGCACATGAAGTATTAAGAAGGCTTACGATGAATAATCTGTAAGACGCCGTTGGTTAAGGCAATAATCCTATCATTCATTTGAATAATAAATTGCTCATAATTATGTCCCGAATAATTTGGTGTGCTCTTCCTGTATAAGGCAACCTCTCTTCTCTTCCTATTAATCAGTGATATAGAAATTTGGTGTCTTGGCTAAGAAAACCTCCATCCAATAAGGTTGGGTCCACTTTTTGAAGGTTTTTTTATTTTTAGCGGGCCCAGAGGGACTCGGCAGAAAAACGTTCAGAAAATAGACTCGATGATTTAGAGGGCAGAAAATGAAAACTCGAGGTCCAATCCAGTCCCTTACCAGTAATATCTTGATCCCTAGCTTCCATCCTCCGACTTGTTGACTGCAGTGTATCTTCGATAGTTTCTCATCAAAGGCGCTGTCGGAGTGATATATCAATGGTTAGACGTGAAGCTCTAATCAATACTATCTTACAACCATAACTGTGCAGGATGCGTTCATTACTACACCTGAAGCAGTGCTGCCAAGTAGCGTCTTCTTCATCTTCCCTCTGCCCTTTGTTCCCATAACTATTAGGTCAACATTTTCCTTTTCTGCATAGCCGACTATCTCTGAGGACGGCGAACTAAAGCTTTTGACGATCTCTGTCTTGACCTTTGCTCCAACGGCCTCTCGAGTTCTTCTCTCGATATCTCTAAACCAATTTTCTGCCTCTGAAGTCCCTTTGTCAAGCACAGAGTCGAGTACTGCTGGAGTATAATAGCCCACAAGTGGAAGTTGTATAGCATTAAAAGCAATGAGTTCAGCATCGTCATTCTTGACTATCCTTATCGCCTTGTCAACAGCGGCCATAGATTCTGTAGAACCATCAATGGCAACAAGCACCTTTGAAAATCTACGACCATTTGCCAATTTGATCGTATAAGCCACGATTAGGACTATAATAAGTATGATCAGCCTTTTTCGAAAATATTTGCATATATCATAAAAATGAGTGTCAGCATATAAGCATCACTGGACAAAAGGTTATCTCCGAAACCTTCCTCACCAAGCTACCTGGTGTCACTAGTATTTTGAACAGCTTTAGGCCTCCTGCTTCCCACCATTATCAAATCACATGGTTCTTTGGCAAACTTCACTATCTGCTCAGCTAGAACGCCATTCCTGATATATGACGAAATCCTGAACTTTTCCAGGTAAAAGCAGCTTCACTTTCACCTCAGCGAACTTGTCCCAACTCTGCTCGAATTGTCTCTCTGTATCTCCTCTTTGCTCTTTCAATAATACTACATTTGTTTTCGAGCAACAGTGTGGCAGGAACTTATACCTCACATCTAAGACATGGAGAAGGCGATTTCCTTATTGAGCGCTTGGAATTCCGACGCGTATATCTGTCAGAAATCTGGTCTACGTTGTGCCAGGTCGAAAGTAAAACCTTTGGAAAAGAGATTCAGTCAATTGTAGCCTCAGACCTAGCATCTGTTTCTTATACACAATACGATCTACGGCTTTTTGTGGCATTGGTATGCCATTTATAGAGAGCGAGCTTGTCTGTCAGACAATATTAAAAATAGGCATGTAGATATTACTGCGTCTACCATATATGACCTACGGGCACAGATTAAGTACAATTAACTCATACGATATTATATAGTACCCTTGATGCAGAACGACTGAAACAATTATTTTTATAATCATTTATTTAGTCTATAAAAACTACAGGGTTCCTAATTTTTCCTAATTTTTCGATTTCTACCTCCACTATATCGCCATGTCGAAGATATACATTCAGATGTGATGAAAGTGAAAGAGCTGTACCACTCGGTGTGCCAGTGGATATTATATCTCCTGGTTCAAGAGTCATCACTTTGCTGAGCCTATGAATTATCCTATCAGCCTTCAACACCAAGTTCTTAGTAGATGAGTTTTGTCTTATTTCACTGTTAACCCTTGTAGTAAGCTGCAAATCTCCTGGATCGGGAATTTCATCTGCTGTAGTAAGCCATGGACCACATGGACCAAATGTATCAAATCCTTTCGCCCGTGAATATTGCTTGTCAACAAACTGTATATCACGTGCAGAAATGTCATTCATAATGAAGTAACCAGCAACGTAACTTAATGCATCTTCTTGAGCAACATTTTTGCATTGTTTTCCTATAACAAATGCTAGCTCTCCCTCATAATCGAGCTGTTTTACAAAATTTGGGCAAACAATATTTTCAAAGGGACCAACCAAGCTAGTTCTTGGCTTCAGATAGATCACAGGTTCAGACGGTGGTCTTCTTCCGAAACGTATCCAGCTGGCTTGATCTACGTAGTTGAAAGCAAGACAGATAATTTTAAATGTGTTAATAATGGGTGGAAGAATTTTGAATTCATCTAGTGAATGCGAATAAAAAAGCTTGTCTAGGTGATCATTTACTTTGTGACCGTAACCTTGGAATACAAAATCCTCAAGAGTGTCAGGCAAGTCGAGGCCTTTTTGCTTCTGTATCTCAGCTCTTAGGATAAGCCTGTTTTGACCTTCAGTATTAACCAGGGCGAAGGTCTCTTCTTCGTTAGGTTTCAGGATTCTGGCTACCTTCAAACAAACTGATCTCCTTCATGCCTCATTGACTAAGTTAGAGCCACTATCTATTAAGGCAATCCATTGTGAATGCATAAAAAGAATCATCCAACACCGATGTGCCGACGCTCAACTGAGGATTAAATTACGCAAGGAGCGACTACGGAAGAAATTAGGAAATGTACTACTTATTTCTAAAGGCCGATTTAATACCTTCAACAAATATCTTT
>CAYXGH010000049.1:4517-8405 GCA_964464485.1 uncultured Nitrososphaera sp. | reverse complement strand
GCCCTTATCGTCTTTTGTCTCTTGTTGTTAAGGTAGTCTGTCAACAGTACTTTGTCAATGTCCACAGGGTTGATGTAGTATGATCGCCCCTTGACATACTTTTCCATTTCATTGACATACCCAAGCAAAGAATCCTCTTCGCTGATCATTATAGTATCAATTTCAATATTTTTTGAGTGAACTTTTTTTGCCTCCACAATAGTACGTTCGCCAATATACTGATCGACTTGTCTGTAGCGGTAGCAAAGGTACACGAGCTCCCCTGATGCAATGTCAAGATTCATACTATGATCATGCTTGACAATGTCAAGGGTCTCCCGATCTGGTGTGTAAAAGTGGGAATAGGGTCTCTGTGACACTATTTTGTCCTGCTCGCTCTTGTCATCTATAAAGCACGCGCTGGGGTGACCATCCGTCACAAGTACTAGGCGCTTGTTAATGGCGCCGTCTTTTTGCAATATCTTGTTTGCCAGCCTGAACGCGGCCTGGTAGTTAGTATAGTGCAAAAAGTCAGAGCCGGGCTCAAAGGTCTTTAGATAAGGTATGTCATGCGGTGCCACCTTAGATGCAAGCGCGCCAAACCCGACAATATAGACTGAGTCCGAGGGAAAGAAATTACGGTTCAGCAAATAGAGACTCCAAAGTGCACGCTTCGCGGCCTCAATTCTGCTCATGTCTCCATACATTGATGAATACCGCATAGTGGAGCTGAGGTCGATACAGTACACTACTGCGACACGGACATCCTGAATTGTTTCGTATTCTTCAAAGTCATCCACATCAATTTGGAGCGGCAGCTTTAGACTGCCACCATCCTTTACCGTGTGCTGGATTGTGTTCAGCAGCGACTTTGGAACATTAAGCAACCTGATGTCATCACCCGGCTCATACTTTCTAGTAGTATCCAGCACAAGTGACCCCGATCCAAAGTTCTGTGATTCGTGCGTGCCGTATTCGCCAGCCTTGAGGGCCTTCATTACATCACTAAGTATCTTGCCGCCTATTGCAGTAAAGCCCTTAGCGCTAAGCCACTTTGGAGAATCCTTTAGATAGCCCTTTTGCATGAGGTATGCAACGAAGGGCATGCCATAATCGTCCCCGCTTTCGTCCCTTGAATCGGCCATCGATCCCGACCTCGACTGTTGTTGTTGGCGGAGTTCCTGCTGTTTTGAAAGCGATGACATCACACCCTGAAGGGTCTGCTCAAGCTCCTGCAGGCTAGGCGTCTTTTCCTTTAGTGCCTCTTTTCCTATTGCCTTGAGCAGTTTGTCTAGCATATTGCTGGGGAGTTCACGCTGACCTTGGCTGTCCTGCCTTTGTTCCTGACCCTCTTTATCGAGTGGAAAGTATATGAATTTCTTGCTGCCGAGTGCAGTATTATGCGAGGTCATAGATGTTGTTATCCTTTTTGTCCAAGAGTGGAGGCTGAGTATGCCGCAGGCCTTCAAGTATTACCTCAGTCATAGATGCCGTGAATTCCCCGTTCAAGCCCTCGCCCAGTGAGATATTGTCTGTCTTTATTCCAAGCTGCAGCGCTTGCTCGATCAGGTGCTTTTGCTCTTCTTCTACTCTAGCAATTGTTTCCTTCACCGTCTGCTTGAGTGCAGGCAACTTAGAGAGCTGTGACTCATAGTCAGAGTCGACCCTCTTGCCGCCGCCACTACCAACTATTGTTTGCGAAACTTGGAATGTCTTGTTCTTTGCAAAATCATTCTTGACTTTTGTCAACTGTTCTGGCGCTAGCTTTTGGATGTATTCAAGTGACACTTCCTTCAGCGCGCTTTCTATTATAGAATCAAGCACATTCTTTCTGTTCTGGCGAGTATCTTCCATTTCTGCGAGCTCAAATTTGGATGACTGGTGGATGCAGTGGATGTCACAAAAGCGCGGAATCGCTTTAATGCCATACATAATGGAGCGTGTACGTTCCGCTTCTCCTACCACCATCTCCATCGAATGCACCGACATTCTAATGCTGACTCCCTTATCATGGTTCACATCGTGGTGCACACGAGTCATCTGTGTTATCTTAGCTATCATTTTTATCATAAATACAGGCAACATAACATTCTTGGCATCTGCAATCTTTGCTTCCTGAACAATGATCAGCATCTCGTCTTCTACTGTCGGGGGATAGTGGGTGTCGATATGGCTTCTCAACCTGTCAAATAACGGCTCGATTATCTTGCCTGAGTGCGTATAGTCGACGGGGTTTGCAGTTGCAATTATTCTGACATCAGGTTTGAACACGATCGGATACGCCCCTGTAGTAAACTTGCCCTCTTGAAGAACACTGAGCAGGGACACCTGCTTGCGTGGATCGAGTACAGGCAATTCGTCAATGCACAATATGCCGTGCCTTGCCTGCAATAGCTGACCTGCAGAATATGACTCGATATTGTAAAGCTCGACTCCCTTTTTGGCTATCTTGATTGCGTCAATCTGCCCAACCAGATCCTTGACTGAAATGTCCGGCGTTGACAGTATGTACTTGTACCTGTCTGCGCCGCTTACCCAGTCGATCTTGGTCTCAAGCTTGTTCGCTCGAATGATATCCTCGCATTCTGGCGACACCATGAATTCTGGTTTCGTTCTAGAAATTTCAGTGTCGGTCAAGAGCGCGATTAATTCATCTTCTGGAATTAATATAGGAATATCGCTTGTTATTGTACCCCTTACTATAGGGATTGGGGAGAGAAGGTTCTGTGCTATCGCCTCTGCAATCTTGGTCTTAGCTTGCCCTATCTGGCCAACAAGTAGCATGTCGTGGCCCGACAGGATTGCTCTATTGATGGCAGGAACAACATCGTCGTCGTAGCCGATGATGCCGGGGAGTGGGTGTTCCGCTTTTTTCAGCTTGGCAATCAAATTGCTTCGCATCTGCTCTTGAACAGCGACATATCTGTAGCATATATTGAGTAGATCTCCGAGCGTCCTAATTTGCTTGTAATCCTCTGGGACGCCTGACATTATTTCACTATACTTTGGTTTTGAAGTATAATAGCGGTGAACTGTTTCCTGTATTCTCGAGCTCATATTGAAGATGGAGGATTCTTAGTCGACGCAAATTTAAAGATTGTTAGAACCCGATTGGGGATTTTGATGGTCAGTTCTAGTATTTATGATTCTCCTCTACTCTTGCTTTTCTACCATTTAGACGGCTTGTCAGCCAGCAATTTTTGAACGTCAGATTGCTTGCTTCCTCTCATCAAAATTGTTTAGCCACTATGGGCCCATAATTAGTGTATAATGCTTTGCTGAATCAAAGCATGCCAATAATCAAAATTTTGACCAAAAACTTTGAATTCATATTGAGGATCTAAGGCTCGTACAAATAGCAACATTGTAAATATTACAAAGTTTTTGGCCTGTTGCATCCAGCATGGTTTTTATTGCGGAATATTGTTTCGTGATTTTAGTTTGTCTGCATCCGAGTATAAGCATATCCTCAGAATCGCCGGAAAGGACATTGAGGGCGGCAAGAAATTGATAGTTGCCCTTAGTAAAATTAAAGGTGTAGGCTATAATTTTGCTCAAGTGTTGATTCAGTCGCTCAACATCAACCCTAACATGCGTGTTGGTTTTTTGACTGAAAACGATATCCGCGAGATCGAGCAGGCGATCTCCAACCCTGCTAGGGCAGGGATCCCACAATGGTACCTCAACCGGAGGAAGAGCATGGATGACGGTTCGAACAACCACATGATAACTTCGGATCTCGATTTTGCTGCTTCAAATGATATTGAGCGCGAAAAGCTCGTAATGAGTTGGCGTGGATATAGACACATGTTTGGTCTAAGAGTAAGGGGCCAGTGTACCAGAACCACTGGCAGAAGGGGTGGAGCAGTGGGGGTCAAGAAAGTCAAGGCGATGCCTGGAGCAGCGCCG
>CAYXGH010000049.1:0-4417 GCA_964464485.1 uncultured Nitrososphaera sp. | reverse complement strand
GCTGCTGCTCCTGCAGGTGGTGGTAGTGGTACAACCAATCCAGCCCCACCATCAAAGGAGCCAGACAAGAAATAGACTGTGGTGCTAAATGGGAGATCCTCGTAAGGCAAAGAAAACCTTTCATAGGCCCAGAATGATCTGGACCACAGACCAGCTGAACGCCGAGCTTTATATCATGGGCTCTTATGGCCTTAGGAACAAGCGCGAGCTTTGGAAGGCCGAGACGGAGGTCGCAAGGATCAGGAACCAAGCCCGAGCTCTTTTGGCACTTTCAGCGGAACTAAGGGCAGAAAAGGAAAAGAGACTGCTGAACTTTTTGAACAGGCTTGGTTTAGCAAGAGAGGGCGCGACACTTGATGACATATTGAACCTAAAAATCGAAGACCTGCTAGAGCGGCGTCTTCAGACAATAGTCATGAAAAAGATCGGCACTACTTCACCCTACCAAGCGAGGCAGATAGTGAGTCATGGCCATGTCTCTATAGGCAACCGCAAGGTGAACATACCAGGCTACATAGTGAAGGCGGAAGAGGAACACCAGATAATGATCCATATTGAAGTCCCCGGCGCTGCTGCAGTGCAGCCGGCGTCGGCATCATAGACTGCCGACAATATGTATTGTAATAATGATAAACCCTACTCAATGCCATGTTTAACGACACAATGTCCAATGCGTATGAGATAAATGCAATGGGACACAGTTGCCGGCATGGACAATATATATCTGCATCACCACTTCTGCACCCAGATACCTTACCTAAAAGAATAGAAACATACTACCCAGCAGTTAAAGTCATTCCTTTTCCAAATATAGGCATATTAGATGACACTTACTTGCGAGGCATATTCAAACAGACTAACCGCGCAATCGGTGGTCAAAAAGTCTGTAACTTTAGAGCATCGACAGATATCTGTAAAAAAGACAAGAAAGATCTGACGGATCTAGATAGCATTTTTTCCATATTTCATCAAACCGGAAATGCCAGTGCCAGCTGGAAAAGGACAGTTTGGCACTCTATGATTCAATCATTAGCGTAAGAAGACACATGTAACCTTGGACAAGGTCACCAAGAATATAGCGAAAGCATTACAAACAGGGTCTTAAAGCCAAAAGCAATTTGACGATATTCATGTGACATGTGGTGAAGTTGGCAAAACTCACTATTACAAGAAATAAAGATTTGAAGCATTTCAAAACTGAATATTAAAGAAAAAAGAAAAAAAGAGATATAGGTGATTTCTTATTGTGGATGCTCGCCTGCTGATGTCCTAATGCTGCTGCTCGAGTACGATCCAATTGGGACATCGGGGAAGCTCTCGCTCATCCTTTGCTCTGCCACTGCGCCTGCCTCTGCAAGTATCCTGTCCACTTCTTCACCGCTTGCGTCGAAGGCGAATGAGGTGTGACCCAGAGATCCTGCGCTCATCATGATGTCGCTGAACACGCCATTGATTTCTCCAAGTTCTCTGTCTACTTCCGGCATTACTCCTCCAATTCCTGTCCTCACTTTTGTCAGTGCGCCCATTGCAGGACCGATTGCCACCATAACATCTCCAAGATCGATAGTAGATTCCAATCTAAGCTGTATCTGTTCCAACGCGATCTTGAGCTGTGAGATCATCTTGGTTGTCTTTCTCACTTGAGCGATCTCGTTTGAGATCATCTTGCCCTGGTGAATGTCATGTTTCTGAAGAGCATAAACAGTTTGGTTGAAGAGAGATCTTTCTTTGCCTCGTAGTTTCTCCAGAATCGTCTCTAGCTTTTGGTTCTGTGCCTGAATCTTCTTCTTGGCAAGCTCGATTCTCGGTTTAAGTGGTTGTGCTTGGCCGATATTCTGCTTTATCATCTCAGACATTGTTGGTTTATTGTCCTTTATCCAGTTGCTGCTGAAGCTTGTCATAGCAACTAGCCAGCGATAATAGCGTTAAATAGAAACGTCATAATTGAATAACCATCTGGTTATATTTTGTAGACATACTTAGCTGCCTACGCAACTGGGTTGGAAAAGCTATTAAATGCAATGATGTACGCTAGACTAGCATTATGGGAAGGGCAAAGGTGACAAAGAGTGAGGATAGCTCTCAGGAAGAGAGACTTCCCAAATGGGCAGAAGACGAGATAAGATCTGCCCAGTTTGGCCAGCCCGAAGTAATAACAAGGACCGGCTACTTCCTTGACATTTACGAAAGTGATTACAAGGTCGATATCCAGGTCTACGAGCAGATGCCTGATGGCAGAACAATCGTTGAGGGTCTAGATGTGCCCAAATCAATGAAGATGTTGGATTTTATGAAGGGCTTTGTATATGAGTACAAGATCAAAGTGTTCATGGCTAGCTTGAGCGCCAAAGTAGTCGAGCTCCTTAAGACGAAGTTTGACCTTGACATGAAGGCAATATATCGTTTTGAGTTGCAGGAGCTGCAACTAATGGATGTGGAATCTGACCTACCTGCTGCGTCGTCATTATCCTCTTCTCCGGGAGAAGAGGATAATGACGACGCATAATCAGTGAAGTTGCTGGCACTATATATTGATCCCACTTAGTTCACTACCCACGGTAGCATGTACTTGAACCACACGCCACCCAATCTTGAATGAAGAGGACTATTATTTCCAAGCGGGACGAGTTTTGCGTAGCAAGTGTCACTACTCTCTTTGGGTCAAGCACGAAGTCAGTCTAATTTTTTGGCATTTCACCACCTCCAAGCATTCAGAGCTGAAAATTTTTCTCAACTACAATATGGCTTACGACGGTCAACTTCCATTCACGCCCTCGTCTCAAGCGATTCAGAAGGGAGAGACCGGGATAAGCCAAGCACTATGAATTACATCTAAAGTCTGATGCAGAACTTGCGACTTCGTATGTTGCGGGACTGACCCGGCATTCACTAGGTGAATTAAATTACTTGCAGGCATCATCGAGCAAAGACTTACATCTAGCAGACCATGCCATGATAGTTTGTCGTCGTAATTGATTCAATTTCCTATATGCGAAGCTTGTTGATGCTTTTGAAGAAGAGATACATTGCAAACATATGCAAATTGCACTGTAGGCTTGTGGTGTACGTCAATTTTGTTTGCTAGATGAGATAATTTCTTACCATACCTTTGATATAAGAATGAATAAAATTATGCGAACCTTGCTTTATAAAATCCAAAGCAACTTGCATTATAATGCCGTAGGAAGCGTTTGTGATAACTGTTACCTTGCAAGGAAACCTCACGTGTTCTTTCTTTATGGCCAGCCCACCCTACTGCGTAGTGCTGCTACTATCATTCTCCGGCTTTTTGTCTTGATTTCCTGTGATTGGCTGCCGGATGTCTGGAGCCGAAACCCTGTATACAGTGATCTTCATGAGAGCGATCCAGGTAAGGACGAGTGGCACATGGTAAGTAGCTATCCTCCACGCAATAATCACGTTCAATTGTGAGTCTTTGATCACGTCCTCAAGGTTTGGTATGCCACTCAAATTTGCAAGGTATGCCCAAATGCCAAGTTCGGCAAGCCCTGAGCCCCCTATCGTTATTGGCAGGTTTGCCACTGCCGTTGACGCTGATGTAGCCATCAATGAGTCAAATAAGCCGATTCGGGGTTCGATTGCATTGGCAAGCACCATGAATGACATGCCCTGAAAGATAAATGCAATAACGGTTATTGCTATTCCAACCGCAAATATGCCGATTGATTTTTTGGAGTTGAAAACTTCCCGGCTCATATTACACAGGTCTGCAATAGCAGTGTTAGATGTGTTGATCAGGTTCTCGGCCCTTTTTTTTGACAAGAACTTTTCCACTATCTTCTGAGAGAAGGATGGGAGGCGAAGAGTTCGTTTGGCAGAAAAGAGGATAAGTCCCAACCAGACGGCCAAGGTCGGGATTGTCACCAAAATTACGGCCAATCCAACAATGCTTCCGCCTCGATAAATGGCCAGCGCACCAGCTATAAATGCCAGCACCGACCCTACAAATACATCTGCAATTATCTCCATGGTCGTTACCCATGCGGCCTTGCCTGGCGGAACGCCATTTCTTGACAGCCATGCTATCCTGACTAATTCTCCGCCTACATAAGATGGAGTGGTCTGGGTAACGAATTCGCCGGCCAGCCTAGCAGCTACAGTCTTGCCTGTAGACGCAACGTCATAACCAAGAAATTGTCTAATAAAATACTTGAATCGCAGTGCCTGCAGCAGCATTCTGATGATCGTCGCAGCTGCCGCGGCCAGAAATGGTACAAGTCCTATAGCAAGAACATCCTGAGGTGAGACGTTAGCAGTAATGATCAGGATAATGAACGGTACCACGCTTACAGGGATGGCAACAAGTCGCCAGTTCAACTACTATAACTCTGCCCTTGATACAAGATAGTACTATAATAAGGAATGTATAGTCCTTAGCCTATTTGTGCACAATTTT
>CAYXGH010000048.1:0-8421 GCA_964464485.1 uncultured Nitrososphaera sp. | reverse complement strand
GCACCGGAGCTTGCAGATAAGCTGCATAGGGTATTTGGAAACGAAGGCTTAGGTAAAGAAGTTGAAATAATAAGGTTAAACTAATTAGAGTTCATCCATTCCAAACTTGTGATAGCATTGATTGCACCTGAATTTCTCTCTTCCTGGATGGCGAGAAACTACTTCTAGCTGGCTTTTGGTCTTGCAGTTCGGACATCTTCCATAAACCGTCTGCTTGGGCATATTTCATGACACGTGAAGATATGTAGGCATAAAAAGGTAATCAATAGTTTCTCATTTCTTATCTAGATTCTCACTCTTCAATTTTGGGTAGAGAAGTATAGAATGAAAAGTGGACTGAATGAGAGATTATCACATATCTCTCTGTTGGTAATAATTATTACATCAGATGTGGAGCAGAGCAGTTGCTGCGAAGCTGAACTCATGGCTCAAATCTCGTATTCTCTTCTCTTTTTCTAATATAAAGAAAATACATGATTTTTTGAGTTTGTTGTAAGATAGCTATCAAAAATAAGTGTCAATGTCATCTCTTAAATTCGTTGACTGATATCAAAAGTAATAATAGTATTGCAAGCTGGAGTAAATTATAATGAAGGTAACTTTATCTGCACTATTAAGTGGTAGTATTGCTACTACTATTATTAGTATCCTTGTCTTCTATCTAGCAGAAATAGGAGTATCAGCCCCTTCTCCTTCTTATGCTACGGACAGTTTAGGTTATGAAATTCAAGAACTAGCAACATTTCTTGTATCAAATCCGTCGTCGTCCAATGATAATAGTAATAGTAGTAGTAGTGCAGTTTCAGCTAATACAACGATGGCCATATTGCCCAATTCCTCAACTGTTGTATATGAAACAGAAGCTTTCGTAGTGCCCCCGACTGTAAAAACTTTTGTAATTTATATGGCAAATGAGTTTCATGAGAACTGGCCTGAAGAGTCTCACAAACTTATTACAAACAAAAATGCTTATGCCATTCCGACAAACTTGACAGTATCAAATGGAACAAGTATCGCATTTCATATGGCTGACGCACCTTGGGATATCCCACATGATTACATTGTAAGGGTAGTTGATGCCCACACCAATGAGACTGCATTCCAGACACCCCTCCTTAGTTATCCTAAATTTAACAGAGGTCCATCTAATTCTGGAACAACAGTCCTGCCTATTGGAGAATATAGAATGGAAGCATATCTTTATGGAACGGACAAGGTAGAAACTAAACCAATTACCATCAAGGTTACAGATACACCGTTGGATCAATCGTCTAATATAACGGCAGGGTTCTTTTATTCGCCACAAAGGCCAGTTGCAAATCCATATGACAACGATGGTCAACTGCATCAAGGTCATTTAGAATATTATAGACAACAATTTCCATTGCATGGATTGAAAATAGAGTCAATACATAGCTTCCATTTTGCATCCTGCTCATTTTATGATAAAGGGGAAAGCTCCGTATGTATAGATGACGGTGGCTCTCCGGGAGAGCTTTATTGGCATGATAATAAGACTGCAGACCATGTGATGATATTTTGGAGCTCTACAAGACCATATAGCCAAATAGCTGCTGCACTCGATGAACTGACTTGGGAAAATGTATATACATGATAAATACACACACATCCTATCGCAGTTATCACTTGGGCTGTTTTTACTGGGTCTTACTAAAATACTAAACTAGCACAAGAAGTGTAATTTATGTGCTTGAATTATCATTATATCCTTTATACATTATTGACAGTTCAATATCTCTTTGTCAGGTGCTACTGAAATCTTGAACAAACAAGTCTCTTACAATCCTCAGGGTTAAGTTACCATTTGTTCAAACAAGCGTATATTCATTCTATAACCTTCACAGTTAATGGGTTCATAGGGTATCATCAAGATGTTATAATAAGTGCGGCGTTCTATGTCTGCGCTTTTTGAATATCAAAAGAATATAGGGCATACCTTGTCTATTAATCATTAGAACTATGTTACTACTTTTACCTCATTTTCAATAAGCTTCGTATACTGTGACATAAAGCAAAGGAGAAGAAGAGAACCAGTGCATTTAGCATTTCCTTTTTTAGACGTAACCAAGCTCGCAAATTAACAAATTAAGGGTTATTGGTCCTCATGGCCAAAGTCCTCTTATCTTGATTACTTCAACTACTCTGTTCACTGCTAGCACCGTGCTTGCCTTGCGCATGTCGACGCCGTACTTTTCAGATGTATGATATACGTCAAGGAATGCTTTAGTAATGTTTCTATCCAGTCTTTCGTTGACCTCATCTTCAGTCCAATAGTCCCTGCGAAGATTCTGCAGCCACTCAAAGTATGACACAGTAACACCACCACCATTTGCAAGGATATCAGGAATCACCATGATCTTGTTGTTGTAGAGTACTTCGTCTGCTTCAGGTGTAGTTGGGCCGTTGGCAGCCTCTGCCACTATCTTAGCCTTGATTCTGCCAGCATTCTTGGCAGTAATCTGATTTTCAAGTGCAGCTGGTATTAGTATTGTGCATTCTGTTTCGAGTAGCTCTTCATTGCTTATCGAATTGGCGCCGGAGAACCCTACAACTGAGCCAGTTTTTTCCTTGTGCTTTCTTAGCTCGGACACATCTATACCATTCTTATTATAAATGCCTCCTCTGGAGTCAGAAGCAGCGATCAACTTGGCACCTTGGTTTTCTACAAATTGCGAAGCAAACTGGCCTGCATTTCCAAAGCCTTCCACTGCCATGGTAGTATCTTTCATCTCTACCTTAAGCTTCTTTGCAGCTTCTCTTACTGTGAATGCCAGTCCTCTGCCGGTAGCTTCGTTTCTGCCAAGTGATCCGCCAATTGCGATCGGTTTGCCCGTGATAAGTTCGGGCTGAACGTAATTGCCCTTAAGTGCAGAGTATGTGTCCATTATCCAAGCCATTTCCTTGCCGCCAGTGTAAACATCTGGAGCTGGAATGTCTGTGTGCGGACCAATAATGTCTGCAATAGCATAAGCGTAGCGCCTTGTAAGGCGTTCTAGTTCGCCTTCCGACATTTCCTTTGGGTTACATATGATGCCACCCTTTCCTCCGCCGTACGGAATATTTGCAACGGCACACTTCCAAGTCATCCACATCGACAGGGCCTTAACCTCCTCGATAGTGACCTGCGGGTGATAGCGAATGCCTCCCTTGTACGGGCCGCGGGCATCATTATGCTGCGAGCGAAATCCAGTAAAAACTTGTATCTCTCCATTATCCATTCTTATTGGCAGTGATACTGTAAGAACGCGCTTTGGATTTGCTAAAACTTCTTGTAAACCTTTGTCTAGCTTTATAAGCTTGGCCGCTTCATCAAGCTGTTTGAGGGCAACTTCAAAGGGGTTTATTGCAGGTGTAGAGCCTTTTGCAGTCTCTAGCATGCATTGTTCTGGAAAAGTTCATGTTATAAGTTTTGTGTGTAAATTGTAGAGGGTATCCTGTAGGTCAGCTTGTCATTCTCTTTGATATAAGGATACGGAGCTCCTCGTCTGTAAGGCCAGCATGGTCCTCTATGCCTAGCGAGCTGGCGATTGACTCTAATTTTTTCCTCTCTGTGGCGACTGGACCCATTATCTTGGGAAACTTGTTATGTCCTCTTGCATTCTCTGTTGCTTGTTCCATTTCATGACGGAACATCTTCTTTGCCCTTTCGTATTCTCCTACAGCCTTGCCCACTGTGCGTGAAAACTGGGGTAGTTTTTTAGTACCAAACAGTAGAATAAGTCCAAAAAGTATGATTATGATCCACTCTGATCCAGCGATGTTCATTATCAGAGCGGAAGATATGTCCATTTTAAATGGTATTTTTAGGATTCTGATCAGAATTAAAGATTTCGACAACTGAACAGCTTCTTCTCTTATTTGGTGAGATCCTCAACAACTGTGTGTCTCTATTTTGCTATTAGAAAATGCGAAAGATCAAGCAGAGGTAATACCGCAGGACATAAAGAGAGATATCTCTCTTGTATTCAAGAGAAAGAACTAGGAAAACTTAGCTTTCTCACAATTGAAGCATAAAGCATGATAATTTCTCAATTTCTAAAAAATTATCACATAATAGTAGATACGTGATATCCAGGGCTCATAGCACCACCTTATCTATCGTGTATCTTTTTAATTGAATCACGCATGCTCTGAGGCCCATTTATACAATTTATCATGATCACCATTGGGTTGCGCAAAATTGAGCATAGTTGATAATGCCACGGGGATGATTAGTTTCCTCATATGTAAGCTTGTATTGCAATATCAAAAATTTAGAAGGCTCTATCTTCCTTGCCTTTTATTCTAGATAGAAAGAATGGCTCATCAAGCTTCATGGAGTTGCTCAGAACCACGGACACTAATCCTCCAAACATGAAGCCAGCGATAATGTCTGTAGGGTAATGCTGCATTACATAGATGCGCGTAATGCCAATAATGACTGGAAAGGCCCAGATTGCATAGCCCATTTTTTTGGATTTGTTATAGATAGCATACCCTGCAATGAAGGCCAGTGCAGTGGCACGCGAAGCGTGACCGGAGGGATACGAAAATCCAGCGGCTAAAGGCGCAAGGCTATCGCTTTCAAGACTAAAGTTTTCAGGCAGTTCTGAAGCTGGCTCAAACCCATAACGTGGAATCTCCCTTCCAATCAGGGGCTTTATGTACATGACCAAGACTACAATAACGACCAGTGCAATAAGAAATATCATACCGACCTTCCTCGTACGTCGAATTATCGTTAATGCGATGCCAAGAATGAACAGTGTTGTTACATCACCTAGCGAAGTAATAACTATCATTGCCATGTCAATGCTGGGGTTGCTGCCATGTACTGATTTGAAGTACCGGCTAGCCGCGTCATCTGCTTCAAGTGTTATGCCAGAAGCGACTATTGCACTAAAAACAACGAATGCAGCCACAAGTACTACAAAATACATCGATCGTGTCCTTATCATCCAGGGCGGCCTGACAGCTTCACTTAGTGACAACCAAAATGGAGAAGCTGCATGATGGTGTTTAATTGTTTTGCCCGCAGGTTATATCTCCTCGCAGAGCAAGTATTCTATATCAGAGGATATTCGCTTTCTAGCTTGAGAAATCATGCGATATCATCAGTTCATAGTCTGTTGAAGCAAAAAATTCTGTCGCTTGCAAGCAAAAACATGCATAAAGATACTACTAAATTATTCAATGTTTATAGCCTTTTTTTATTAGAACTGAACCGACGTAAGATCTGTCAGGTGCTCCAAGTGGCGCTTGGCTTCGCTCTGTGTCGATATCTTACGAAGTTCGTTCTTTGCCTTTGATGCATATGAGTGATACAGCTTGTCCATCTGGTCGACAAAATCCTTTGGCTTGTCATTTTTCCTGACGAGCATGTTAAAAAGTCGATTTTCGTTACTCCAGTCAATAAGGTCGTCATGTATCTGGTAGGCGATCCCCAGCAGGTTGCCAAAAGATGTCATAGTATGTATCTGATCTTCGTCACCTCCTCCCGTTATTGCACCAATCTTGGCTGATGCTTCAAAGAGCGAAGCCGTCTTGAATTCAAGCACCTTGATATAGTCGTCCTCGGCGATATCCATTTCCTTACCAAGCTTTATCTCCATCATTTCCCCTTCAGTCATTTTGGTTGCGGCATTTGATAACTCATTGATAATGCGGGGATCTTTTAATTTTGAGCTGATGTTTAGTATGACGCCAAGAACAAAATCTGCAGTAAGTATGCTGCTGTTGTAGCCATATTTTACATGGAATGAGGGCTTTCCGCGCCGCTGATTCTCCTCATCGATAATGTCATCGTGGATTATAGACTCCGTATGTAGAAGCTCTATTGCAGAAGCAGCCAGGTATGCGTCAGGTTCTACCTTTTTAGACCTGATACATTCTGCCGACAGTACAAGTATTAGGGGCCTGATGCGCTTGCCTCCCTCGCAGGCATAGCGTAGTGGAGCATGGAACTCCGACCAGGAATATAGGTCAACCTCGCGCTTTAATGCATCCTCGATTTTGGCCAAATAGACAGCAAATAGCTCAGTTAAAGGGTTAGCTTCGATGTTTCTCCTACTGCTCAAGAACTGGCTCTATCCCTGAGACTATTTTCAAACTGGTGATCATATTAATTTACTGCTCTTTGAAGTAAAGAAGGACAAAAAGTGATCTACTAATTTGAACTTGGATCCGATTGGAAAGGCGTTATGTCATAGAGAAGAAGAAGATGATATAATGAAGATGTGATATAGCTCTGCCAATAGAGTAGCATGTGCAGTTATCTTCAAAAACTATCCCTACTATGTGCTAATACTATTTTCCCTGATGTAGCCAAGATAAGAGCCTTTTCAGTATGATACCGGATCCTTGAATCGCACTGCTACATATGACACGTTGTGCGTAGAATTTCTAGTAAAGTCTCTATATTGCTTATGCAATGACACAACAGCCATACCGAGGAAGATGCAGATCGTCAACTATAGTCGAAGACAAGAATAAGAAGAGATGGTAGTTAAGATTGCTGACAGTAGTATTTCTGATTAATAGGGAATATAGATAGTAAATAAGTGATGGATACCTGCTGGCAGATACATGTAGTATAAAGCCAGCTGTTCAGTACAAACTAAGGCTAGCAGACAGGACATTTGAATTTTGATGCAAGACAATAATGACAATTGCCTTCTTTTTCATATATTTTCAGGAATCGAACATAGTGACAAGCAAAAATATCTGAGTTGCTCCTAGTATATCTCATATCATGGCACAAGTATCCATAGGTTGCTCTGGCTGGAATTACGGCGATCCGGTTGAAAAAGGGGGCTGGGTCGGCTCTTTCTATCCAGATGCTCAGACTAAGCGTTTGCGTTACTATTCTGAATTTTTCCCTTCAGCTGAGCTGGATGCTACATTTTATCAGAAGTTCTATTCAAAGATGACTAGTGGAACGTTCTATGGCATGGTAAAAGCTACACCTCCAGGATTTCAATTCTCTGTCAAGGCGCCTGAGACTGTGACACATACTAAGCTCATGGATGTCAAAAAAGGTGCGCTGGAAGTGCTCCAAGAGTTCCTCGAAAAGATCTCTCCGCTAAAGAATGCAAACAAACTTGGCGCAATACTGCTGCAACTACCACCGAGCTTCTCAGTTACTGAGTTCAAGCAAGTCGAAGGATTCCTCAATAGAATGCCATCAGGCTACGATTATGCGCTGGAGTTCCGCCATGCGTCATGGCAGACTGAGGGACCTTGGGAAATGCTAAGACACTATAATGTTGCGGCTGTAATGACAGATTCGCCGGATCCAAAGCTGCGGTATCTATCAGACGTCATATTGACTGCAGACCATTCATTTATCAGATTTCATGGCAGGAACAAGGGTTATTGGTATAACTATCTTTATGAAGAAGAAGAACTGAAGCCTTGGACTGAAAAGGTCAACAAAATAACAAAAGACCCTGAAGCAAAGAGATTGCGAATTTACTTCAACAACCACTATGGCGGCAAGGCTGTTGTCAATGCCATCCAGTTCAAAGAGATGGTTGAAGGAAAAGAATCCTCAAAAAAGGAAAAGGATGCAAAGGAGAAAATATTGGATGCTTTAGCCAAAGCAACTGCTCAAAAGAAACTCCATGAGTAAGTGTATCTAGTATAAACCTATCATATCCCACAGTGGCTTCCATTCCCTTTTTTGGAACCTATTATAACCTCTATAGTGTTGTTGTTATTATTATTATTGTTATTGCGACCTCTGTTCGTGATCAATTTTTGACCATAGCTGCACAAAGTTAGAAGGCAGATTCGCTCTCATCCATGCAACCATTTTCTCTTCCTCCTGTAGATTTTGCCTCAATGGCATTATTGCTTCACCAATGTTTATTCTCGTAGCCAGCTGGATGGCCATATTGTAGCCTATGACCTCTGCATATTCTATCAGCGCATCAGTCTCTATACTCCTTAGCTCTTGCTCTTCTGGTGTAGTGGCTGAGGCCTTAAAAGCATCTTCCAGTACTTTAGGTAGGGAGTAGCCGGACAAAACTGCACGCTCATTTGTAGGCTGACCGTCAAGCCTGTGAATCAGTGTGATCAGCCGGCCTTTTTGTTCCCTTGTTTCTTCTAAATGCTGGACAAGCTGCTCTCTCACCTCCGCCAATGGGGACTGCTGGATCCTTGTATGAAGTCGCTCGATCGCAGCATTTTCTATTGAAAGCATGATATTGAGATACAGGACAAACTTCTTCTCTTTTTCAGATTGATATGACAGTGATGATGATGATGATGTAGATGACGACAAGTGCTGATGCATCTCTTCCTGCTCATTTACCTCCCGTATTGTTCTGGCTCTTTCTTCGACCATCATTGGAGTTATTTTTGGTGTTACCTGCTCTTCTATTGATGATGATGATGATGAGGCTGAAGCAGTTGTTGTCC
>CAYXGH010000047.1:0-8568 GCA_964464485.1 uncultured Nitrososphaera sp. | reverse complement strand
AAGGACAAGGCTTTCGCCGGTGTTTGAAAGTATCGGCCTGTCGATCTCAATCACATAATATTCGCCGGCCTCAATTACAGCATCAGGTGGCAGCTCAATTGTTGGAGATTGAAACGAGGGCGTTATCTCAAAGCCACTGATGTTGATGTCCTCGGCGGTTGGGTTGTACAGCTCAATCCACTCCCCCTCCTCCATGTCATTGCCACTAGGGTTGAGCTCAACTTCGTTTATCAAGATGCTGTCACCTGCTGTAACAGATGACGTGTCGTCGTCGACATCACTCGCAAATGTAGGACTGCTTAGATCTATTGCTTCTGAAGGAAGAGGAGATTCTATTTCTTCTTCTTCTACCGCTCCTTCACTTTCTGTCACATTACCGACAAAATCAATAATTTCGCTAGCAGTAGTAGCAGTATTGGATAATGCTTCTGAAGGAAGAGGAGATTCTATTTCTTCTTCTTCTACCGCTCCTTCACTTTCTGTCACATTACCGACAAAATCAATAATTTCGCTAGCAGTAGTAGCAGTATTGGATAATGCATTTTGGCCGGCTGCAGAGGGGATGCTGCCTACTATAGGTAGCAGCAATAACACCAAAACAATCTCCAGGTTTATTGACATTATATAATACTCTCTTAGTAGCAACAAACGCCATGGGGAATATTAACAGTTATGCAGGCTATCTCTAGAGCAGTATATTTTACTGTTGAAGCTTCCTGTGTAGGTAGATCCTCTTTAATCTATTTAACCCAAGAACCAGCACAATTACTGTTAATATAGCAATTGCTGCTTGTACTGCAGATATAGTTAACCTCTCGCCTTGGCCACCAAACAAGTATATCTCTATTGGTCCGACAAAAAAGACTAAGAACGCCGCAACAGCAAGTATCATTGCCCACATTCCAGTCATGAAAAGCGCCAGACTCGTAAGTGCCATCTCTCAATTACTCTACCTGAGGACGACGATGTACTGGATCGCAATTGAGGCAAATGCCAAAAGTGAAGTAAAGGTTGCTAGCTTGAATATCTGATAACCAATCTCTCTTTCGCCAAGTGGCCTATCCACAACAATCAGCCTTACAAGAGTAGCCGGCGCCGTACTATCAGTTGATGCTGCTAGCTTGAAGTCGTCTGTCAAGATCGTAGGCCTTGCCTTTACCTCCCTGTGCTCTACTATGCGCTTGACGCTTGCAAGGAACAGAAATGAGTTCATGACGGCCGGCAAAAGCGCGATTACGCCAATTATTTCAGAACTGCCGGCGATGGCCACCGCACCATACATTGCTCCAAGCAAAAGCGTGCCTGAGTCGCCGGGAAATATCCGGCTTGGGAACTTGTGGTACCTGTAAAATGCAATAGTGGCGAATAATATTGGAAGCGCAGCAAGTAATACTTCACGGCTACCAAAAATTGCGATGCTCGCCAAGAGTGGGATCGTTGCAATTATCAAAAAGCCGCTTGCTACTCCATTTAGCACGTCAATTGAATTGATAGTGTTACCCATAATAGGAATGATGACGAATATGAGCGGTACGTATAGTAGGGGTATATACGCACGGCCAAATATTAGGTTGAGAGACTCTCCATACACTTCTCCTACATGAATGTCAAGAACAACTAACGGAATTGCAGCCGCAAGCAGTGCCACTGGTTTAAACCATCCGGGCATCACTCTTCTGCTGTCATCGATGTAACCTACGAGAAATGCGATCGCTGTTGTAAGAAGTATTGCAAGGACTGCAATGTTCATTGTTAGAAAGAAGAGCACGATTTCCGCTGCAGCAATGCTTACCATGATGACCGGACCTGCTGGCCGCGGAACTTGAGGCTTTTCTGGCTTGTGAGCGTCGGGAACTACCTTGCGCTTTGCAGCGAGTGACCTGATTGCTGCCGGCATCATGAACAAGACGCCAAAGAATGATATGGCGGACACGGCTGCACCATATATTATCAGGTTAACGCCGTCCAGCATTTGATATTATTGTCCCAGCCTATTCTTTAACTGATGCTTTAACTTTTCTGCTACAGTTGGCCCTATCTTGGGCACACTTGCAAGTTTGGCCTGCGAAGCCTTGGCTATCTTGGGCACATCGGTAAAGCCTGCGTTGTACAGTGTCCTAGCTTTCACCCTTCCAATGCCCTCAAGCACGACAAGTGGCAGCAGCTCCTCCTTCACTCCATACCTTATCCTAGTACGTAAGTTATAAAGTTCTGGCATAAGATCCTCTCGACGCAACAGTTTGGCCACTTCATAAAGCGAATAGGCAAGCCAGTTAGCCATCTCCACTATCCTGTGCATGTCACCGGGCTCAACTCCTATCTTGTCGCTCAGCACCTTCTCTGTAGTCTCCTCTATCCACCAGCATAATGCCCAAAAACTACGAGAGCAGTCATACTCGCTTATCGGGTATAAAAGTTCATTGCCACGACGTCGTATCATAATGCTTAGCTGATCATAGTCCGTTTTGCGTAATGACAATTTTGGGTAAAAGTCAGGGCTGTCTGCTATCACGTGCAGAAAGCCAAGCTCATGTTTGGTGGCGGCTGTGTGCTCTAGACCTTGGAGTGCATCTCTAAATTTGACGGCAGTAACCGGATTGATATAGAGGAGCGACGTCCGTCTGCCAAAATCTGTGGCGATATAGCGGTCGTTCCTCGACTTGACCAGCTCTTCTTGCTCTAGATACTCAAGGGCGGACTCGACCTTAAGCTCGACAGTTGCATTCCTATACTGGCGTGCAAAGAGCGTCCTTGAGAAGAGGTCATGTATCTCGGGTTTTTTCATCCCCGGTACAGTTGCAATGTTTGAGAGCAAATGAAACCTGATGGCGTTATCGTTTGACAACTGCGACCGAAGTGGCTCCGGGCTCCCAAGGACGTAATGGTCATAAAGCTCTTCAGCATTTGTACCAGACTCACTTACGATTATGGCCTCACCGGAAGTATCGTACTGAGGTCTGCCGGCCCTGCCGCACAGCTGCTTATATTCCAGCACACTGATAGGCAAATTTCTACCATACTCAGAGTCGTATCGCAGTATGCTTGCTATCACGACCCGTCTTGCAGGCAGGTTAACGCCAGCAGCAAGAGTCGGCGTCGCAGTTAGCAATTTGATCACACCTTTCCGGAATGAGCTTTCCACTATCTCCCTGCTTGATGGAGCAAGGCCGGCGTGATGAAATGCTACCCCTTTTGACACAAGCTTTGCTAAGGTCTTTGTGATCTCGCTGTCATCCCCTCTAGATAATATTTCAGATGAGGCCGTAACTGCCAGTTCTCTTGCTGCTTTATCTAGCCGTTTATAGACACCTTCTGTGGCTCTTGCTGCAAGCGAAGCAGCGCGCTTTCTTGTTTCTGCAAATATGAGTGCCTGCCCGCCTCCATCTACAGAATCAATAGCAAGGTCTACTGCAGATGAAATGCCGGAGCTGTTGACTCTAAAAGTAGTGCCATCTCTCATTCTGATCATGCCATGTTCGTAGACTCCCTCTACTAGCTTTGTTGGTCGCCAGTCGCTTTCTATAAGCTCGCAGGCAAGCCAGTCGGCTATCTCGTCGGAGTTTGCTACTGTAGCAGAAAGTGTCACTATCTGCGATTGAGGATAGTGCTTGCGGATTTTCGTAAGCATCATCTCAAGCGTTGCCCCTCTTTCCCTATCGCCTATAAGATGTACTTCATCAGACACAAAGAGTCCTATGTCATCAAGCCACTCTGCATTATGGCGGAAAAGTGTATCCATCTTTTCATTTGTAAGAACGATGACGTCTGCTGCAGCCAGTTCTTTTCCCGGTGAGTCATAGTCGCCAGTTGCGGCCATCACCTTGATCTTTCTGCCAAAATCGAGATTCTCAAGCACCTTCATATCATCATACTTTTCGCTTGCCAGTGCGCGAAGTGGTGTCAGATATACCGCTTTTCTATTCTTTTTCAGCGCCTTGCAAATGGCCATCATTGCGATAAGTGTCTTGCCGCTGGCAGTTGGAGTAGTCATGAGCACACTCTTTCCTTCCAATATGCCGTGCTTCAGTGCCATCTCCTGAGGCGGATAGAGAGAAGAATAGCCAAGATGCGAAAGAAGCGTTCTGATTGAACTGTAGGTTAAAGCAACTGGCATTTTAGAACTATAAGCAAGCCGGCTATTTTAAAAATGCATTTATGCCTTAGCCCAAAATCCGGGCCTTCTTTCAAATATTTGTCCTTCCCGATTAAACTTTTGAATATATTTCCTTGCTTCTTCGTCAGAGAACTTACCGGTCTTCACTAGCTCGTCTACAAGCACCTTATCTTCCACGTCATTGTTCTCAGCGCCTGTGAGTCCTCTGAATAGTTCCATAAAGGTCTTTTCCTTTGAGACCACGCTCTGAGGCTTCCCGTATAGCACACCTAGGTCCGTCTTTCCTGTATTGACGTCGACGCCAGCAGTCCTCATCATCTGATCTACAAGGTAGATCGCACGCTGGGCATCCTCTGCATCGACCGTGTCCTTTAATAGCAATCTTGCGCGGGCAGACGCAAGCCTGATCAGCCCTTCAAGCTGCCTTGGAGTCACCGTTATCATCCCTTCTGACTCGATCCTTCTCATATCCATATAATAACTGCGAATGATGTCAATTGCCTCCGGTGTTAGTGCTGGCTCGATCTGCTTTGCATATGACAGATACTTGCTGAAAAGGTCGATGTCGATCGCAGGCCTAGCCGCTTGTTCAGTATCGCGGTGTATTTCCAAAATATGGCTTGCGACAAGGTTGTCCTTTTCCTTGTCGGGACTATCTCTGACTATGAATATCAAGTCAAACCTTGTCAGCAGCGGCACTGGCAGGTTGACATTTTCTGTGATGTTCTTGTATGGGTCATATTTACCATATATGGGATTTGCTGCAGACAGGATCGACGTTCTTGCATTCAGTGTAGCGACAATACCCCCCTTTGCCACCGAGCAAGTCTGCTGTTCCATCACTTCATGAAGTGCCGAGCGGTCTTCCGGCTTTATCTTGTCAAATTCGTCAATGCATACGATTCCCTGATCGCCCAATACGACGGCACCTGCCTCTAGCATCATGATCCCTGACTTGTCACGAATGACTGCAGCTGTCAGACCTGCAGCTGTAGAACCTCTACCGGAAGTGTATAGCCCCCTTGGAGCAATCTTGGCGGTGAATTTTAGCATCTCAGATTTGGCCGTACCTGGGTCACCTACCAAAAGCACATTGATATCACCTCTTCGAGTAGAGCCATCCTCAAGCCTCTTTGTCACGGATCCTACAATAAGCAGCAGTATTGCTTCCTTGATCGGCTCATGACCATAAATGTGAGGAGCAAATGAGGCGATTAGCTTTTCGTAAGCATCGGGCTTACTTGCTATCGTTCTTATTTGCCGCTCGTCCTCTGTGCTTATCATTATTCTTTCAACATACCTTGTGTCTTTGCTCCCTGCCCTGCCACCAAGATACTCGATGTTGTTGCCTTCCATACGAAGCCGGAAAAGGCTAGTCTTGGCCTGCGGAGCCAGCTGCTCCTGCTCTATTCTAATTATACCTGTGAGTATGATTCTATCGCCAGGGCGGCACTGGTCTACAAGGTCGCTCATCACAGTAACTTCAATGTAATGTGGCAGTTGGCCTGCAGGTAGATCTTCAGGCAGCTCCTGCAGCCGCACCATCTGAAAGTCAATAAATAGACTGCTCTCCGGATCCATTTCGAGTTCTTTTTCAGAGCACGCAGGGCATCTAACCGGCTTTTTCATGACAAGACCTTTAAGCTGCGCCTCTGTGACCGTGTTGCAGTTAGTGCATTTGTATGCAACCTTCTTAGCAAGGGGCTTGACTTCTGACGAGCGCACGACCATGCCAGAAATGCTCACAAGCTTATTTATCAAATCAGCATTTATTTCACGCAGGCCCTTTTGCACAGTGTAATTGCCTATCCTGACCTGGATCTTTTCACGGATCTCTTGCTCATAGTCAGGATGGATCTCGCGCAGGACTGATAGGGCTGCTTCGTTGAATGCCTCAAGATATTCATCGGGCTTATGCGTTATCTCTTTGGCAAGGAGAGGGTTGTAAGAATCGAGATCGATATAGTCTACAATAAGCGACTGAGCACCTGACGCCATCATGTTATTTATCTTGTCAAAATACTTGTAATTGCTGTCGCGGTCTTTGAATGCTTTGAGGAACTTTTCCAGATCGTTTGCAAGCGCTGCCGTGGTCTGCTGCTCAGACAAACTTCTTTAGCACTCCTTTTTTGAATTTTGTTGAAACCTTGTTTATCAGGATGTAAAGCTCCTTTTCTTCTGCAGATAGTTTGCCTTCAAGCTCGGGGGAGAGCGATGAGGCGGCAGCTAGCTTGACTATTTTTTCAAGTCGAGAGGCTACAAATGTATTTAGGGAAACAATTAGATTTTCTCTTTCTCGCTCCTTCAGACCTTCAAGGTAATCGTTGACTCTTACGTAAAAGTCAACATCGACGCCAGAGAGGTCATGAGGTTTTGCAATGCGCTCGCGATTCATAGTCCGTGATATGTAGCCGGTTACGTCGTTTGACTGGATTTCGACTGCACCCTGCTCGACAAGGATCTTGGCAATCCAACGCGGGAGAGACGACATATCGCCTTCTTTTGCATCAATCACAATGTTGCCGACGCTCATCTTAGCATCCTCTTTATATGTCACCCTGATCTCCTCCAGCATGTAGCCTAGCTGGTAAATGCTTTGAATAGCTTCAATCTTTGGCTCTGAGCGGGTGATATCGGCCATCGGGGAGAGCTATTAACAACGGAGTACTTATTATATATCATATCAGCACAGCTTTTGTAAAGCTAGTAGCTAGCTACTATAGTTGTTTTTTATTATCATAAATTGGCATTTTGTGAGTCAAAATAGCAACCTATTAATGGTTTAATAACTTCAATGAAATCGCTTCGTAATGGAGTCGGCCAAAAAAACAGATCTAGCGAACCTTATGTGGTCTGAGAAATATAGGCCAAAGAAACTAAGTGACGTAGTTGATCAGAAGGAGATAATTAAGGGCATAAGCAACCTGATTAAGAGTCCTGACATACCCCATATGCTGTTCACTGGACCCGCAGGAGTTGGCAAGACCACCACTGCGCTCTGCATTGCAATGGAGCTGCTAGGAGAAGAGTGGAGGAAGAACACGCTCGAACTTAATGCATCAGATGAACGCGGCATCAAGATGGTGCGGGAGCGTGTAAAAGAGTTTGCTGCTTCAATTAAGCTGGCAGGTGACAAAGAGTTTGGTAAGCCCAAGATAATCATACTTGACGAAGCTGACGAGATGACTTCTGAGGCCCAGACTGCACTTAGGCGTATAATTGAAGACAGTGCAAGGACGACTCGATTTGTTATTATTTGTAATTATCTATCTCAGATAATAGAGCCGATACAGAGCAGGTGTGTAGTATTTAGATTTACACGCTTACCAAAAGAAGAGGTTATCGATCATCTGAAAAAGATCTGCGAACAACAGAAGGTGAAATATGAAGAAAAAGCTCTTGCTCAGATATATGAGGCAACAGGTGGCGACCTACGCCACTCCATAAACATCATGCAAGCTGCAGCCGGCATGGGCTCAGTATCTGTGGCAAGTGTTACAGCAGCTATTGGTCTTTCCGGCAGGGCTATGGTGGGCGAAGTGCTGCGCCTTGCAATGTCTGGCAGGTTCAATGACTCAAGAGCAAAGCTTCTTGAGCTGACTCAGGTCTATGGCATGTCAGAGGGCGACTTTATGAAGTATGCAAACGAGGAGGCATATGAAATGAGGATCGAAAAACCAGAGGAGTTTGCAGCTATAATGGCGGAGTATGACTACAGACTTGCTGCTGGTGCGCATCCAGAAATTCAGCTTTCCGCACTGCTCGCGCAGCTAGGCAAGCTGGCTAAGAAGTAGCGTGGGAAGTACATGGGATGCCTAGTAGTTACAATAGAGTTTGCTCAGTATGTCATCATAAGGTAGACTCGGTTTTTGTGTCCTTCTTTTCAGCATAAATATATCGTGTGACTCTCTACACATGTCTGCAGGCACCTCTGCTAGAGAGAGAAATATATACTGTTATTATCTCATTTTGGTAGCCATCCAGAGCTAGGGTATCCGTATTAATGACATAGCTAACCTTAGAATTGAATGCCAGATGAGGCTTGATAGTCAGAGCTTACTCCGCACAGCCAGCTAGTATTCTTCGTCAAACTCTTCGCCGCCCTCTTCTTCTTCCACCTCTTCAAAGTCCTCCTCCAGCTCTTCGCGTTCTTCGGCGCTTTTGTATGGAAGATCTGCTTCGCCAGGCACGCCACACACTGGACACTTGAACTCTATCGTCTGACCCTCGAGGTCTAAAGGGAACTCTTTGGAAAAGACCTCGTCGCATTTTGAGCACACAAGTGTAGTCTGGATGTTCTCCTGGCTGAACTTATGTGATTGCACTCTAAAGGTACTATTTGCCAAGTATTTTCGTCCTACGTACAGGAAATCTCCTTTTTTATAAGCGTTCTTTGACATCAAGTATCATTTTATGAGGAAAATTCTACTCACCCTTACAATACGAAAGTTCTG
>CAYXGH010000046.1:6280-8679 GCA_964464485.1 uncultured Nitrososphaera sp. | reverse complement strand
TGGACCTTCTGCTTTGCTGTAGCTTGTTCCTGTGCCAGCAAGCGATATCGTGGTTGGGCCGCCGCCTCCTCCTCCTGCTGGTGCTGGTGCTGGAATAGCAGCTGCAGGAGGGGTTGCAGCGGTCGCGGCTGGTGGTGTTTTGGCCGCAGTAGGCGAGGCAGCAGCGGCAGGCTTGGGCGCAGCTACCTGCGCAGCCATTGTCTTTTGCCTTTTAACAATACATAATTGATTGTGAACATCCCTCATGCTTTCAAGGGTCGTCGGATTGGTGTGACGTAAAAGGGTTCCACAGTCTTGGCATATGTACTCGGTTACCGTACTAGTAGACACAAGATAGTATGGTTTTTAACTTATTTATTAACTATACCAAAAAAAGGAAGAAAAAAGGCAGATTTTTTACTGTCTTGTGAACTGTTGCTGTTGTTGCGCAAAGAACGTTGTCCACGCTCTTGCGATATTGGTGGAAAAGTCAGTCAGTGTATCTACTGTTCTGTTGTAGATCTTTAGGTTTTCCCTTGCTGCATCCAGCGCGTTGATCGTCAGCTGGTTGTTTATGCCCACCGACCTGATTGCGTTATTTGTCACTTCGTTTGATTGCCTTGTGAACACTTCTCCGTATGGCACTGATGGGACGTTTAAGATGTTTGCGAACTGCTTCTGAGCGGAAAATGCAGTCTGGATCATGTTCTTGGTTGTCTGGATATAGTCCAGCTGAAGGTTAGAAATTGACTGTGAATACTGTGGCTGAGCCTTTGCAAATTCATCTACTGTTCTGATGAGGTTGTCTCTTATTGTGTCAGATACATCTACTACTGTTCTTTCGTCTTTTGTGGGAATAGTTTTTTCGACCATTTTTACTACCATCTAATGGTAATCAATGGTAATATATAAAGCTTGGTCAATATCGGTGTTGATTGCCATGTAATGGTACTAAAACCCAGGTATTGTCTAAGCAACCTGCTGCCTCTTTTTTTCTGTCTTTTTTTCTGCATCGAACCTTTCCAGCTGATACCTATTCATATCGACGAACTTGATTCCCCGCGCAAGCTGAGGGTGTACACGCTTGATTTCACTGTATATCTTTTGGCATGCGATTCGGTAGTCCGGATGACCTTGTGGGGCTGTACGTAACTCTATCATGTGGCATGCTTCTCGCAGATTCATCTTGACAAAATAGGGATAGCGATAGGCAAAGTTGACGACGTACTGAGCTTCCTCTGGCATAGTCTTAGCTATTTCTTCGTAAACCTGCTTTGATAAGTACATGCAATCTCCAAAGTCCTTGTCGAGTCCTGAATCAACCAGCTCTTGAGGAAGATCATAACCGTGCCTAGTCGAGAGCAATTGCCGCTCAATTGTAAGAATTCTATGTCTATGCAGGTCTCGGAATATGCCAAAGTTGGTGAACAATTCGAAGGTATAATCGACCATTTCAAACGCCCGGCCTGGTCTATGCCGGCGACTGGTACGAAATTCCGTGTATGCGCGGATCACCTTGTTCCGCTCTTCAATAGGCATTGATTTGACATAATTCGCAATCCTGTAAAGCGACTGGCCCTGAGCCTGCTCATACAGAATTGCAGATATCACATTTACTTCTGCTTCAAAGTTGTCTTTGTAGTCAATCAGCCTGACAAGTTCAGGCTCTTCTTCAGGTGGGATTCCTGATAAGTGGGACCTAGCAAGCTCGCCAATTGTATTTCCAGTTTTTGCGGTATATTCTTGCAGTGCCTGCCCGTACTTGTCGTTTGCACGCCTGATAAATGAAGGGATGACTGCGTTTAGCTCATTAAATAACTGGGCTGCAATAGATTTGATCTCTTTTAGCTTTGATCCATACATTAGCGTCAGCAAGTATTCAAACGCCCTGCCGTTGCCTGTAATGCCGATGTTTGTCATAGTGGATGCAGGCAAAAGACCACGGAGGATATCTAGTGCCTTTGCCTTTATCGTCATACTGTAGATCCGCCTAGCGACTTCAACATCCTTGCCTGATCTCAAGTTGCCAAAGGGCACCTCTTTTTGCGACATCGAATCAAAGAAACTGAAGCGCTCTATTGGCTCTCTTTCCTTCAGGAAGGCTTGTAGCGGCTGGATGCTCTTACTGTAAGTGTTAAAGGAGTGGTCGCAAGCCTCAATGTATCTGTCTGCATGAGACGATGACATAATGCTGTCTTCTCTGGCATACCGATAGTAACCGCCAACCTTTTGGTCAAAAGCTACATAACGAGACGATTTTTCTAGATACGAGAGGCCGACTCTGCGATCCTCAATCTTTTTTGCAGCAATGTTTGATATCCTCTCGGCAGCGACTTGAGCCTCGCCCAGCTCAGCTACCGAGTCATCCCCATATTCAAGAAGGACTCGTCTATAAAATTCTTCTCCCCTATTTGGATTCT
>CAYXGH010000046.1:0-6180 GCA_964464485.1 uncultured Nitrososphaera sp. | reverse complement strand
ACTAGATGGCATGATTAATTCCACTATTTTATCGAACTGTTTTAACACCATTATCATTATACAATCTTTGCTCAACAATTCACATGAGCGAAGAAAAGCTCGGATTTGTAGGCAAGCAAGTTAAGGACATATATGGTACTTACATCGGGAGAGCCGTTGGCATAATAACAGAAAACGACGGCGAGATAGAAGCTGTCGGAGTCGATTGTGGTTCTGGCGGTCTAAAGCAACTGCCTTACGAGCAGCTAGTTATCCAAGGAGAATACGTCTTCTTTATACCTAGATGGAGGCTTGACGCACAGAGGTTGCTGAGGCAAAAGTCTCTCACGCTTAAGAGGATAAAGGCACTTCAGGATATTCTCTCTGAGAATGATTCTATGAAGGAAGATGCAGAGCTAGTATATATCAAATATGAGAAGAAGCTGCACGAACTTGATGAAACTGGAAAGCAGGTAAATGATAAGCTGAACGCAAGACTGTCAGAACTTGACTTAGAAGCCAAGAACATCAAGGCAGTCCTGTTTGATGCAAAACTCCAGTTCAGAAGTAACGAAATGAAGGAAGAGACGTACCAGCAGGTCAAGGTTCAGACAGATGAGCTAATAGAGCACATAAACAACGAAAGGGCTGAGATAAGCAATGTAAAAGAAAAATTGACAACTCAGACGCTAGAAAATATCATTACAGCTAGTAGTTCTTCGACAGCTGCTGCTCCATCAACCAAGGAAGAGGACGGAGAAAAGCCAACTGAACAAGCACCAAGCCAGCCCGCAGAAGTGGTTTCTGTTGTAGAAGTGAGCGCAGCAAGCTCAGAGGAAAAAGAAGAAAGTGGTAATGATGCCCCTGTGTCTTCTAACGGTGTGGAGCACTCGGAGACAAACTGGCTCAACCAAGTAATAACAAAATAATTGTAGCGCCGGGCACACACTGTGTCTGGTCAGTTCTTCATTTTTAAAAAATTTAGAGGGGCAGCTTCTTAGCGTTCTCTGACGCTTGTCTGTAAAAGCTCCCCAATCTCACTATGCATCTTCAGGAAGTTAAGCCCTTTTGCAGTTGTCTTGTATGTTTGTGTTCCTTCCATGTATTCGAGCAGGCCATTTTCGATCAAGACAGCGAGGTATTCTCTTAGTTGTGCATAGCTCAGGAAAGCTTTGTACATGATTTTTGTCTTAGTTGCTCCGCCATTCGCTGCCTCTAGGATCATTGCTACTATTTCTGTTCTGCTTCTATACTTCAAACTATTATAGAAGTGATTTTTCTTGATTTTTAATATATCGATTAACTCTTTAATAAGAAAATTCTGAATGTCTTCTGCATTTGATGTTGACAGAAATGGTTAACAAATACTTTAAAGACAAGTTTTAGTTTCTCATAATGTTTGTCGAGTCCTTCAAAACTATATGAAAATAGTGGGGGTGGTGGTGGCACGATGAAGGTAAGTGTCAGGACAGGTAAGCGCCTTGAGAAAATCTCAAAAGAAGCGCTAGCAGAGCCGGACAAGTTCTGGGCAGATCAGGCCAGAAATTTGATATGGTTCAAAGAATGGAATCACATCCTTGAGTGGAACCCTCCCTTTGCAAGGTGGTTTGTCGGGGGTAATCTCAATGCATCTGTAAACTGTCTTGACAGGCATATCAACACTGACACGAAAAACAAGGCCGCAATAATCTGGGAAAGCGAGAGTGGAGAGACAAGGACACTTTCCTATTTTCAATTATATCGTCAGGTAAACAAGTTTGCAAGTGTTCTAAAGAGCCTTGGCGTCAGCAAAGGCGACCGCGTCACAATATACATGCCTATGGTGCCAGAGCTGCCTATTGCAATGCTTGCTTGTACAAGGATTGGTGCTATTCATTCAGTAGTATTTTCTGGCTTTTCTGCACAGGCACTTATTGACAGAGCAAATGATGCCAAGTCTAAAGTCATCATAACTGCAGATGGTGGCATAAGAAAAGGCCGGCTAGTAGAGCTAAAAAAAGTGGTGGATGAGTCACTTCTATCCCTGCCCTCAGTAGAGCATGTGGTAGTGCTCAAGCGCGCCGGCAATAAGGTCAACATCGGACCAAAGGATCTCTGGTGGCATGATTTGATGGAAGGTGCAAAGCTATACTGCCCGCCGGAGCCAGTTGAAAGCACCCATCCCCTTTACATTCTCTATACTTCTGGAACGACTGGCAAGCCCAAGGGTGTAATACATGGGACAGGTGGTTACCTTACGCATCTCTATGCTACTGCCAAGTGGGTCTTTGACTTTACAAAACAAGACATCTTTTTCTGTACTGCAGATATCGGATGGGTCACGGGTCACAGCTATATTGTCTATGCTCCTCTGATGCATGGTATAACAGAAATAATGTATGAAGGAGCGCCTGACTTTCCCAAGCCCAACAGGTATTGGGCAATTGTGGAAAAGCATGGTGCCACTGTACTATATACCACACCAACTGCACTCCGCATGTACATGAAGTACGACGATGACGGCGTAGTGTCAAACTCGTTTGATCTGTCGTCACTACGGCTGCTTGGGACTGTGGGTGAGCCCATTAACCCCAAAGTATGGATGTGGTACTTCAATAGGGTTGGCAATGAGAATTGCCCAATAGTTGACACTTGGTGGCAAACAGAGACTGGAGGGATAATGCTTAGCATGTGTGCGGGAATCGAAACGAGCCCAATGAAGCCCGGCTCAGCCACCTTTCCTGTGCCGGGGGTTGATGCAGTAGTAGTTGATGAAGCCGGCAAGCCGGTAAGGCCAGGAACAAAAGGCTATATTGTTATTTGTAGGCCGTGGCCAGGAATGCTCTTGAGTCTATGGGGTGACGATGAAAAATACCGGCAGACTTACTGGACCAAGTTCCCTGGTCTCTACTATCCCGGTGACTATGCACAAGTTGACGAGGAGGGCTATCTGTGGCTCCTTGGCAGGGCAGATGATGTACTCAAGGTGGCCGGCCATCGGCTCGGCACGATGGAGTTGGAGAGTGCATTTGTCTCACACAAGGCCATTGCAGAAGCCGCAGTGACCGGCAAGCCTGACGAGACAAAAGGGGAGTCGATAATCGCATTCTTAGTGCTAAAGGAAGGCTTTTCAGACTCTGAAAACCTGCGTAAAGAAGTGGTCGCCCATATTCGAGGCACACTTGGGCCTATAGCAGCGCCAGATGAGGTATATTTTGTTAGCAAGCTGCCCAAGACACGTAGCGGCAAGATAATGAGGAGACTGTTAAAATCCATTGCAAGCGGCGACAAGATCGGCGACATCACCACGCTTGAAGACGAGGCGGCTATTGACGAAGTCAGACAGGCATATGAAGATCTCAAAAAGATGGTCAATTCTTAGAACTTCCAAGTGGCTAGATACGATGGAGTTATTTCAATAACGCAAGAATCTGGACCCATAGCAAGTATGGCCTTTGCAGTTTTGCTCCGCAGCTTGCCCCCAAAGTACCTCTTCACATTGATTCTGGTAACCCTTGTAGCATACAGAGGGTCATCGATCACTCTTGCGATCCCTTTGCCCCTCAATCCAAGTGTGCCATTTTCGCGGGAGCTTTCGTCGACAAGAAAGTAAACAACTGGGTTTTTTCGAAGCACCTTTGCTTTCTTGCCTACTCTATCTGTTGCAACGAGAAACTTGCCTCCGCTGTAATAGTACCATACTGGGTGTGCGATCGGATCGCCTCTTTCATCTAGGTATGCTATTCTCAATATGTTTGGCCGGGCAAGTAGTTGTGAGATTTCTCTTTTTAACAGAGGCCGTGCATGCCTGTCCGCAAGGACAAAGTTCAACACATCCTGCGCGTTAGCTTAGCCGTCTAATTAAGCTAAACAGAGATTGCTGTCATCTTGGAACCGATAGCAATGTTGTGCATGTCTATGAAACCTGCAGTCGCAGCCATAAGATACAATGCTGGCTTTGTGGTCTTGTAGGTGCAACTTACCGTTTCAACTACGTTGCTACACGGAGGTACATTCTCTTTTATGTATACTACATTACCACTTTCGTCAAACCATATCAAGTCAAGGTTGTACTCGATGTTGAGCATCCACACTTCGTATAGGTCAGGCGCCTCATGCTTGATCAGCATGGCAGTGTCAAATGGCAGTCTGTCCTGCCTAAATGTAAGCCATCTTTGCTGTTCAGCGGCAGTCTCTGCAATTTCGACCGTTATGATATCATGGTCTATTCTGACTGTGCCTTTTGGAAAGCCGGTATTCTTGTCTCTGATCTCGGCTGGGACAAATACTATGCCAAGGGCGCCTACAGCGACAGCAGCAACTATCACCGGTATCAGCACTGCAGACTTGCGAGCCACGGGACATCTATGCATGCTAAAAATAATTTGAATTTTGTGTTTTGCTCAGTTCAATAAAAAATAGTAATAAATTACTGAATAAAAAATATATCATATTAAATTGTTATATAATATGTATCTGATAGTTTGTAAATTGTTAAGGGAGAAGAAAAAGATATTATATGCAAGCTGAAAGCAGAGATTGGGAGATTCAAGTTAGGATCGATTTTACGTTTTCAGACTGAGCTTATGTTTTAGGTGTTGGCACACAATTTGTGGTATATATTACAGCGGGGGCATTCTATACAAAAGGATCAAGGTGGAGGGGGTGGGATTCGAACCCACGAACCCCTAAGGGACGGGATCACTCATCTCGCTTTTTCTCTCCCTAGGTGTTGCGAGAAGAAATGGTGCCATGGATATCCGATCTTGAGTCCTGCGCGTTTGACCAGGCTTCGCTACCCCTCCGCCGCTCACTCGTCTTGCCTGTAAAACCTTATTTCATAGTTGCGGCAGGTGAAATAAGGTTAAATTTTGCTTGGTGCCAGTAGAATATACTAATGCCTAAGCCAGAGACTGTTTCAAGGCTGTGCATAAAGTGCCATTCAAAGACAGTTCATGAGGTACGGGAAAAGACGATGGCTGGGATAAAGTTGGTTTGCACCGATTGTGGACATTCGCTTATTGTAGCTACCATGTAAAACATTTATTATCAGATGCAGCTTTAGCAGAAAATATATGAAGATAGGTGAGCTGAAGTCGGGAATGCGCAACGTAAGCGTCACAGGCAAAGTAGAAAGCGTGGGTGAGCCCCGCACAGTCAACCTTAAGGCTGGAGGGACAAATACAGTAGCTGACG
Organism: uncultured Nitrososphaera sp.; assembly: GCA_964464485.1. GTDB lineage: Archaea > Thermoproteota > Nitrososphaeria > Nitrososphaerales > Nitrososphaeraceae > Nitrososphaera. The sequence continues at coordinate 1,026 of CAYXGH010000046.1, read as the reverse complement.
CAAGAATTTCAGACGAAACGGGGAGTATTAAGCTTTCGTTGTGGGGCGACGACATAAACAAGATCCAGCCCGGCGACACAGTTTCGATAGAGAATGGCTACATCAACACGTTCAAGGGCGAAGACAGCATCAACGTTGGAAAGTTCGGTAACCTAAAAAAGGTCTAGCTAATATAGCCAGTGTCGCGGGGTTTTTGAGGCGGCTGCTGCTGACCTTCAAACTGCCTGCCGCCTTTTGCTGCAAGCATCTGCTGCTCTATTGTCTGAATCAGCATTTCAGTGTCTTTTGCGCGCTTGTCCAAGTTTGCCATGTCCACTCTGACATTGACTATCTGGAGAAGGGTTTCAAGCACTGCCTTGGATGCCTTACCATCTACCACGTAGCCAGATGTCTCTCCAAGCAGACATACTCCCTTCATGTTGCGCAATTTTGCTATGCCGATGACAAGACCATTCATCCCTGTGATGTTTCCGCTATCCATTATCGATATGTTATTTGATGAAAGGACTTTGACTGTTTCAGGGTCTGTGGCCGTACCAAAGATCTTGGGCTTATCGACAAAGACACCGGTGATGTATGCTGCAAGCGTAAACACCTGCTGCGTGCCAAATCGCTCCGCTAAACCAAGCACTTCTTCTGCTAGAGCGTATTCAGAGTCGGGGTTGGCTGGCTGCGAGTCGCCTGTTAGCAACAACAGATCAGCTCCATCACCATGCCACCAAAAGATACTGTTCTTCATTAGGTCAGCTGTGCCGTCAGGCTTTATCATAATCTGTGGTGGGAAGGAGCTGGAATAAATGTCAACTAAGTGATTTGCAGGTAGCTCTTGTATAAGGTGGTCAACTGCAAGCTTGCCCACATAACCGCTGCCAGGAAATCCGCAGATAAGATGCGGTGAGTTGAGCTTTGGTAGGTCAGCGGTAGAATAAACCAGCTTGATGTCTTGCACAAAACTGAGAGTTCATCGATACGCTTTAAAGCTTTTCCACGACAATACCTATATGAGGTGGGGCGGTGCATATGTTA